>JANMSA010000053.1:0-5941 GCA_031388865.1 Acidobacteriota bacterium
CGCACTAGCGGCTTTGCGCTTCGCCGCGTTGCTGGTTGCTGGTTGCTGGTTGGTTGCTGGTTGTCGGTTGCTGGTTGTCGGTTGTCGGTTGTCGGTTGTCCATGCAAAGTATCTCAAGAGCGCGAACTCACGACGCGCAACTCGTGATTGTTTGCAGCCGCTGGAGGCGGCGCGTAGGGTAGCCGGTGGTGCGAGCAAAGCAAGCGACCACCGGTCGATACCCCAGGGATTTGACGACCCTGGCAGGGGTCGCGGAGGGACTGGCGATGCCTCCACATAGGAAGCGATACGCGACCCCTTCAGGGTCGGTTCCTTTGCCACACTCGCAATCCGGTGGTCGCTCGCTTTGCTCACACCACCGGCTACCATACGGGTCTCCAGCGGCCTCCGGTCACGAATGCTGCCCTTGCGCAACCAGCAACCAGCAACTCGCAACACGCGTCAGCGCACGCGCAAATCAGCGCTGATGCGCGCGACATCGTTCGGCGCGTCTACGCTGGCGGTCACGATGTAGGTTTTCCCTGTTCCTGTCGAGGGAACGAGTTTCACGGTGTAGCTTCCAGCCTCGGCGAACTCGTACGCCTCGTCCATGGTGTTGAACTGCGCGGCTGTGCCGATGGGGAGATCGTTGACGTAGATCATCGTGTTGTCGGGGAGGACGTTCAGCACCATTCCCCGGCGGGCCCAGATACGCACGACTGCGCTCACGCCGCCCGGCCCGCCCGTGACCACTGCGCGCGCCTGGCCTTTCACCACCTCATTCGCAGCGGGAGCTTCGCCCTGCTCTCCGTGCAACACCAGCGACGCACCCGCCTCGGGCTCGCCTGAAGGCGCCGGAGTGTTCGCGACCCGATCCTGACGGGGACGGACCTTGGCGAGGAGTGGGGCGTCGTCGCGTTCACGCAGACCCGTGTAAACCGCGAGCCCCGCCATGCTCACAAGCAACGCAGCGATCAGTACCGGAATCCATCGTGGCATCCCGGACGACTTCTGTGGCGCGTCTGACTGTTCAGTGTCCTGTTCCGTCATCGTTGCCCGCCGGTGCGGTATCGATCATTTCCGCGGAGTCTTCGATCGAAGCGGGTCCGTCGTCCGTGACCAGCGTTTCGTCATCGTCGTCGAGACGCTGAAAGGCCTGCTCGCGCGAACGGATCAGTTCCTGCGCGCGCTGCTCATCCTCAGCGCCAACATACACACGGATCTCACCCATCCTGCCGAATGTGACCGGTTCCATCGAGAAGTTGACCACCTCGATCTGCGCGCGAATTCCCTCCGCCTCGAGGAATCCCTGCAGGATGTTCGCTTCGTCCGCCGTGCCTGCGCTCGCGATCTCGATCCAGGTCGTGCCGTTTTCCGCCGGAACGACGTTCACGTCATCCGGAAAATCCTGATTCGAGTCCGTCATTGGCTCCGCTCCTTACGCGCGCAGTGTGATGTGCCCGGCATCCGCCGTCATCACTCCAATCTTTGCATAGAACAGGCCGCCTTGTTGGAGCGCGGTCTCCAGCGAAGCTGCCCGCTCCGGCGCCATGGCGATGAGCAGCCCGCCGGACGTCTGCGCGTCACACATCAAAGTGAGCTCGTTCTCCTCGACGTGAGACCTCACGCGCCCCGTGAACCCCCGCACATTGCGCATCGTCCCCTCGGGCCGCGCCCCGCCCGCGAGTGCTTCGCGCGCACCCTCGAGCACCGGCACCGCGCTGACGGAAATGTCCGCGCCGAGGCCCGCCCCCTCACACATCTCCAGCAGATGGCCGATCAGTCCGTAGCCGGTGACATCGGTTGCCGCGCGCGCTCCCGCCGCAGTCATCGCGCTGGCCGCGTCGCGGTTGAGCATGGTCATCCAGCGGATGGCCTCGTCCAGCGGCGGCCTGCGCCGGAACAGCTTCCTGAATCGATTCGCGCTGACCAGGACCCCGTTCCCGATCGGCTTGGTCAGGAACAACACGTCCCCAGCGAGCGCGGTCGAATTGCGCACGAGCTTGTCGACGTCGACGACGCCCGTGACGACCAGTCCATACTTCGGCACATCGTCGATGATGGTGTGTCCGCCAGCGACGCTGAATCCAGCCTCGACCGCCTTGTCCGCTCCGCCCCGAAGGATCTGCTCGAGCACGTCCAGCGGAAGCACATTCGTGGGGAACCCTGCGATCGCCAGCCCCAGGATCGGCGTGGCTCCCATCGCATAAATGTCGGAGATCGCGTTTGCGGCTGCAATCTGTCCGAAGAGATACGGATCGTCGACGATGGGCGTGAAGAAGTCGACCGTCTGAGCGATGGCCGTGTTGCCCGTGATGCGAATGACTGCTGCGTCGTCACAGGTCGAATTTCCGACGAGGAGATCCCCTGTCCCTTCACTGGAGGGAAGTCTGGAGAGGATCGAACGCAGGTCATCCTGACCCAGCTTGCAGGCTCAGCCACCGCTCGTCGCGAACGACGAGAGCGGCGGGTGGCGGCGGAGCTTGTTCTTCATGGACGTGATGGTAGTGTAGTCTTCGGTCTGTAGTCTTCGGTCTGGAGTCTTCGAGTCTTCGAGTCTTCGAGCCTTCGAGCCTTCGAGCCTTCGAGCCTTCGAGCCTTCGAGAGATTCATAGTCTCAAAGGTTCACAGTCTCAAAGGAAACCTGGCCGCCTATGCGACTATGAACCTATGCCCCTGTGAACCCCTTGAAGACTTGAAGACTTGAAGACTTGAAGACTCGAAGACTCGAAGACTCGAAGACTCGAAGACTCGAAGACTCGAAGACTCGAAGACTCGAAGACTCGAAGACTCGAAGACTCGAAGACTCGAAGACTCGAAGACTGAGGTCCCGTGGCCTATGAGACTGCGAGACTTCTCCGGGGTGCGAAGACTCGAGCACAGGGAGCTAATTCGGAGCGCTCTCTTCGCCGAGGGCCGAGGCGCGGGCGCGCTCGCAGGCCAGGAGGATCTCCTGGTAGAGGTTGTACTGCATGTCCGGCGAGAGCTCGGCTTCCCTGTTGACGATCTCTGCGATCTGGCTGGCGTAGTGAGATGCGGGCGGCAAACGATCCCCGGACGCCTGGATCTGGCGGAATCCGAGGATCAGCTCCTCCTCGAGACGCTGGCAGAAGGCGCCGTTGATCAGGTCCTGCTCGAGAGTGGCGTAGTCGATATTCATTTCGTGATGTAGCTGGCGTCCACGCCCACTCCGTTGCGCGTGACGGTGGCCGTGAGCCCGCGCTTTTTCAGGAACGCCTGATACGCCTCCGCGAAGACGGCGGCTCGCTCGGGCGACTCCCACTTCGTGTCGATCTCCACGCGGCCGTCGCGGTAAACCACCGCGCGGTCGTTGACCCAGCCGGCGGCGGCTTCACTGCCGACGAGGAAGCGCCAGTGGAACTCCCCTAGATGCTCCGTGGCAATGGCGCCCGCCGGTTTCGACTCATCGAACGGCTCGCTCTTGAACGTCCGTGCGAAGAACTCCTCCGGATGCAGGATCTCGCGCGACGTGCGCGGTGGATTCGCGTGAAGGCGGTCAAGCTCCTTCCACCCTCCGCGACGATACGCCGCCACGACGAACTTCATGCCGTCGAGGTAGGGAAACTTGAGCATGTGCCCGAAGTACGGCGGCGTGGACGGATCGATCATCTGCTCCGCTGCTGCGGCGGAAGTGATCATCCCGAGCATCGCGTCGTCCTTGACCACCTCGTCGAGGCTGATCCCGGACTTACCCAGCATGTGAGCCACCATGACCAGTACGGCCTCACCTTCGAGCAATGCGTGATACGCGAGGTTTGCGTCGGTATCCCGCAGCACCGCCTTCTCTCTCACCGACAGTCCGAAGCGCTGGTCCTGGAGCGCGTGCATGAGCTCGTGGACCATCACCGTCTCTTCGAGCACTTTCGGATCGGCGAGCTTCGCCGCCTCCGCTGGCAGTTTCGGCAGCTGGTTGATCGAGTAATAGGTGTGCGTGTGCGGGTCGTAGAAGGCGAGCACCTGCGCCTCGTAAAGCGCCAGCAGCTTCGGCACGATCTCTGTCCCGTCAACGTCCACGAGTTGCAGCGCACGCAGGATGCGCCCCCAGTCCTCGAGCGAATAGGGTGTGCCCTTCTTCATCTGCTCTTCGAGGTGTCTGCCGAGCTCGGAGCGGTCGATGGCGACGGTGCGCACGGCCCCGGTGAACTTGTGACCGCGGATCTCTTCGACCGCCTTCATCGCAGGTCCCAGAGGGGAGGCGTTCGCGCACGATGCGAGCAGGAGCAGGGAAAGGGTGCGGAGGCGTCGCGCACGAATCATGGGTTGCGCAACCCTGCGGCTTTCGGAGCCATTCCGCGAGGGAGTGCAGCCGGAGGCTGCGATTCGTGAAAGGTGGTGGCCTGCTGCGAGCTGCGAGCTGTCCGGGCAGGTCGCAGTGGACCGCCAGCCGGAGAAAAAACAGGCGGAAAGGGCGGCAGGCTCCACTTCATGGCCAACTGCGACCTGCCCACTCACCCCGCGGTTGTGTAGAATGCGTCGCGATTCAGCCCATGGAGCGCGGCGACAGCGAACGTATCGAGATCACGATCAGCAGCCGCTTCGAGAATATCGAGCTGGTGCAGGTGATCGCCGAGCACCTCTGCGAGAACGCAGGGGTCGACGAAGACGGCTCCCACTGGATCGGGATGGCCGTACGCGAAGCCGTGGCCAATGCCATCAAACACGGCAACAAGCTCGACGTTGGGAAGAAGGTGTTCGCGGCATTCGAGCTGCAGGGGCTGGAGTTGGAGATCACCATTTCCGACGAAGGAGCAGGCTTCGACCCGGAGACCGTGAGCGATCCGCTCAACCCGCAGAACCTGATGAAGACCAGTGGCCGCGGCATCTTCTACATGAAGACGTTCATGGACGAGGTTCACTACTCATTCCGCACCGGCGGCGGCACGTCGCTGGTGATGACGAAAAATCTGTCGAAGAGCACTGGCGTTGCGAGCACCAAAGCCTGATAGCCTAGAAATCCGAGAAGGAGAAACAAGACATGAAGGCCACAAACCGTACCGTCGACGGAGTCGAGATCATCGCTCTGCAGGGCAAGATCACCATCGGTTCCGGCGACACCCAACTGCGCGAAGTGATCGCGGACGCCGTAAACGCCGGCAAGACGAACATCCTGCTCGATCTGTCGGGCGTCACGACGATCGACTCGTCCGGCATCGGTGAGCTGGTCGGTTCCTACACGACCGTCACCAACCGGGGCGGCAAGCTCAAGCTCCTGCACCTTCCCGCAAAGCTCAACGAGCTCCTGCACGTGACGCAGCTCATCACAGTGTTCGAGGTGTATGACAACGAGCGCGAAGCGCTCGCCAGCCTGCAGCCGGCCGGGTGACCGTGGCGGCGCGCGCCGCATCCACCTCGCCGATGTTGTCGGTGATCAGTTGTCGGTTGTCTGGGCCCAAGCGAACAAGGCGCAGATGACTGATGACTGAGAACCGACGACCAACGCGAGGTGATTGCCATTCCACGTCGGCCTGATCAACGGAGCAGGCCGTGCCCACCCTGCGTCGCCGGCGTCAGTGTTCGTGTCCGGCCGAGGCACGAAAGGCACGGACAACTGACGACTGACAACCATCTACGGACTACGCCGCCGGCGCACGACAGGCGCGGGCACGGCACGGCCAGCATCCGCGTCAGCGCTGGCGCCGCGCGTTGTGTTCACCCGCACCGGGATCGCGTTCGTGTAGAGCACTTCGTTGCGCTCCAGCCATGGCGTGAACAGCGCATCTGTACGCTGCTTGTCCGCGATCGACTTCACTGGGATGCCGATCAACTCAGCGAACGGAGCAGTGTCCCCCAGAAAATTGAGCTTCAACCGGAGCAGCGTTCGGTTCACCACCCGCGGATCGGGCGATGCCGGAATGATCACGCGCGCCATCCGGGCGGTGGTGGTGAAGCTCTTCTTTTCTCCGGGACCGATGCGCACCAGACGGGGCAGGACAGTCTCGCC
>JANMSA010000058.1:0-5313 GCA_031388865.1 Acidobacteriota bacterium
CGCCTCCAGCGACGGTTTTCTGCCAGGCAGACTCCTGGTCGTGGGAGTCTGCGCGGCAGAAACTGCTCCTCACGACGAGCGTCGCGGAGGCGGAGCAACCAGCGCTGCCGGCCGGGCCGGTCTAGCCAGCCAGCTCCGCAAGGCGCGTCACCGTATTCCAGTTCCTGGCGGTCCCAGTGACCCCGAGCTTTCTCTCGATGATCGTGTTGGTGAGCTTCGAGCTGCCCATCCCGTTTCCGTAGTGGATGTAGAGCTCCCGGCCTCTCAGGTGCATCGGCTCCGCCCCCGAGTACGCGTCCCTCAGCGACTTCATCGCTGACGCGGCGGGCTCCTCCGCGAGAAAGACCACGATGAAGTGGCTTGGCTCGCGCTGCGCCTCTTCGTTCATCGGGTTCGCCGCGATGATCGCGCGGAGCTCGCCGTCCGTGCGCAGGATCACCCTCGCATCCACGCTCAGCGCGCTTTCGATGTCCTTCGCCAATCGAGCGCGATCGGTGCGGGCGGTTCGGAACACGACATTGCCGCTCTGCAGGTGGGTGCGCACATCCGTCAATCCCATCGATTCGCACAACGTCTTCAGCTCGGCCATCTTCACCTTCTTGTGGCCGCCAACGTTGATGCCGCGGAGGAGCGCGATCCAGGTCTGCATGATGGGGTCAGCGCGTCCGGGTCAGACCCTGCGGCCCGGCCTTCACCAGCGCGTTCTCTCGCTCGATCCCGTGGCGCTTGTCCAGCATGCACTGCCGGATGTAGTCGAGAAGGCGGTCGAACTCGACGTTGCCTTCGTACATCATCCGCGCGAGTTGCAGCACGACTTCGACGCCCGCCAGGTTCACGCCGAGGTCACGGGTGAGGGTGAGAATCATCTCCAGCTTGTGGATCTCGTCTTCGCCGTAGAGGCGCGTGTTCCCGGAAGTACGCACGGGCTTGATCAGACCCTCGCGCTCGTAGAGGCGGAGCGTCTGCGGATGGATGTTGTAGCGCTCCGCGATGATGGAGATCATCACGAATCCGTCTGCTCTGCGTTTGCCCATGGGTCGGTTGGCGGTTGGCAGTTGGCGGTTGGCGGGATACCCCGCACGGGCACGAACTGCCGACCATGCTCCTGGTCGATCACCCGAAAGGCCGGCCAGTGGCGGCGGTGTGGCGGTCCCCCGCCACCCGCCAACCGCCAACGGCCAACCGGTTACTTAGCCTCGTCCACCACTTCCGCTTCGATGACGTCGTCCGCGTTCGATGGGCCGCCGGCTGAACCGCCCGGAGCGGGATCGCCGCCCGTGCTACCGCCCGGCGCTCCACCTTGCGCGTACATCGCTTCGGCGAGCTTGTGCGACGCCTTCTGCAGATTGTCCGTCGCACTGCGCATGGCTTCCACTCCGCCCTGCTCCATCGCCTTCCGCGCCTCGCCGATCGCGTTTTCGAGCGTCTGCACGTCCGGCCCCGCCAGCTTCTCGCGGTTCTCGCTGAGCATCTTCTCGACGTTGTAGACGAGGCTGTCGAGCTGGTTCTTTGCCTCGATCTCCTCGCGACGCTTCTTGTCCTCGTCCGCGTGCGATTCGGCATCGCGGACCAGCTTCTCGACGTCGTCCTTCGACAATCCGGAGGAACTGGTGATGGTGATCTTCTGCTCCTTGCCGGTGCCCAGGTCTTTCGCAGTCACGTGCATGATCCCGTTCGCGTCGATGTCGAACGTGACTTCGACCTGCGGGACACCACGCGCCGCTGGAGGAATGCCGATCAGGTGGAACGCTCCGAGGAGCTTGTTCGCCGAGGCCATCTCGCGCTCACCCTGGTAGACCTTGATCTCGACGGAGGTCTGGTTATCGGCCGCTGTGGAGAACGTCTCCGACTTCCGCGTGGGGATGGTGGTGTTGCGCTCGATGAGCTTGGTCATCACGCCGCCGAGCGTCTCGATGCCCAGCGAGAGTGGGGTCACGTCGAGCAGGAGGACGTCCTTGACTTCGCCCCCCAGAACGCCGCCCTGCACGGCCGCTCCGACCGCAACGACCTCATCGGGATTGACGCCCTTGTGGGGCTCCTTGCCGAAGAAGTCCTTCACGATCTGCTGCACCATCGGGATGCGCGTCGAACCGCCGACGAGCACGACCTCGTCGATCTTCTTCGGATCGACTCCGGCGTCGGTGAGCGCCTGCTTCAGAGGTCCCATCGTGCGCTGCACGATGTCGCCAATGAGCTGCTCGAACTTGGCGCGGGTCAGTGCCAGGGTGAGATGCTTTGGTCCCGACGCGTCCGCGGTGATGAACGGCAGGTTGACGTCGGTCGACATCGTCGACGAGAGCTCGATCTTCGCCTTCTCGGCAGCCTCTTTGAGGCGCTGCAGAGCCATCTTGTCCTTCGACAGGTCGATGCCCTGATCCTTCTTGAACTCGTCGATGATCCAGTCGATGAGGCGCTGGTCGATGTTGTCGCCGCCGAGGTGCGTGTCGCCGTTGGTCGACTTCACCTCCACGACGCCGTCGCCGACCTCGAGGACGGAGATGTCGAACGTGCCGCCGCCGAAGTCGTACACGGCGATGGTCTCATTGGTCTTCTTGTCGAGGCCGTACGCAAGCGCCGCCGCCGTCGGCTCGTTGACCAGTCGTTCGACCTTCAGGCCGGCGATCTCCCCTGCGTCCTTGGTCGCCTGCCGCTGGGAGTCATTGAAGTACGCAGGCACGGTGATGACCGCGCGGTCCACCTTCTCTCCGAGGTAGTCTTCGGCGGCCTGCTTGAGCTTCTGCAGGATCATGGCGGAGATCTCCGGGGGCGAGTACTGCTTGCCGGAGATGTCGATGCGTACGTCGCCATTGGACGCCTGCATCACCTTATACGGCACCATCTTCATCTCTTCATTGACCTCATTGAACTTGCGGCCCATGAAGCGCTTGATCGAGAACACCGTGTTTTCCGGGTTCGTGACGGCCTGGCGCTTGGCCACCTGACCGATGAGACGCTCGCCATTCTTAGCAAACCCCACCACCGACGGCGTAATCCGGCTCCCCTCGGCGTTCACGATGACCTTCGGCTCATTTCCTTCCATGACCGCGACGACCGAGTTGGTCGTGCCGAGGTCGATGCCGATGATTTTGGACATAAATGATCTCCTTCGATTGACTCTGGATGTTGAGTGTCCAGTAGTCAAATTTCAATATTTTTCGAAACCTGAGCCTGATGTTGTTAATTCCTGAGTGCAAGGAGTACGCCCGGCATGAACGTTGTTAGACTGAGCGCCAACAATATGGAGGAATCTCGATGAGTCAGTTTCCTTACCAGCCGCAGCAGCAGCAGCCCGCCTTCATCGACGGACGCACGGCCAGTACCGCAGAGCGCGAACGGACGTTCATCCGCATGGTGTACGCCTGGATGGCGGGTGGCCTGCTCCTGACCGCTGCCGCCGCCGCGTGGGTCGTGAACTCGCCGTCGATGCAGCAGTTGATCTTTGGAACTCCTCTTCGCTGGGTGCTGCTGATCGGCGAGCTGGGGCTGGTCTTCTACCTCAGCTTCCGCATCACGAAGATGTCTCCGGCAACCGCCGCGTCCGTTTTCCTCGTCTTCTCCCTGCTGAACGGGCTCACCCTCAGCTCGATCTTCTTCGTCTACACGAACGCTGCGATCTATTCGGCGTTCTTCACCGCCGCCGGTATGTTCGCGGCGATGAGCGTGTACGGGATGGTGACCAAGCGCGACCTCACGTCCTGGGGCTCATTCTTTTTCATGGGCCTGATCGGGATCATCATCTGCAGCGTCGTCAACTATTTCCTGAAGTCCTCCGCCCTCGGATTCGCGATCTCCATCATCGGCGTCTTCGTCTTCCTCGGCCTCACCGCCTATGACACGCAGAAGCTGAAGTCCTACGCCACCTCTCCCGAGTTGCGTGAGAACCTCGCCGTCTATGGCGCACTGGCACTCTATCTCGACTTCATCAACCTGTTCCTGATGCTGCTGCGCCTCTTCGGCGGCGGCAGCCGGCGTTAACGCTCCCCACCCTCTCCCTGCTCGCGGGGAGAGGGTGGCAGTTGTGAGCTCGGCCGGTCAGAGTTGTCAGTTGTCTGCAACTTCGCGTCGCTCCGGGAAGCCGTGCCAAGAGCCTGTGAATCTCTCGACGGCTTCGATCAGCGAACGCCTCACAGCAACCGACACCTGCGACCGGGAACAGCCGTTGCTATAGCTCATCGGCAGGAGGATTCACCAATGTTCCGTAACCGCAGCTTTCTGATCCTGACTCTGCTTCTGGTCGCGCTCGCTGCGACTGCCTGCTCGATGAACCGCGTGCTGCCCGAAGCTGCTGACGAAGAGGCAATGGTCGTCGAAGTGCGTGCCGCCATCGGCACCGCCGTCGCGAACAAGACCTTCTCGCTCGACGTCGATGTCACTGAGGGTGGGCGCGTGACCCTCAAGGGTGAAGTCGACAGCTCCGCGGATCGCGATGCGATCATCGCCAAGGTGCGCCAGGTCAACGGCGTGCGTAGCGTGAACGCAAGCGGCCTTCGCGTGCGCTAGTAAATTCGAGGCGCAGGGCGACCGCGCAAGGGATGCAACCCCAGCCGCGTTCGCTCTGCGCCCGCATTTACGGTCCGCGCCGAAGAACGCCTTCATCGCGTGGTCCACCATCGGGTTCGCGTCAGCGATCTGAGGGGTACAACGCTGTCGGCCGCGGCCCGAGAGCATGGTGAGCTAAAGCCGACCACACGGCACTCTGTCATGGCATCCCCAATGCTCCCCCTGCCCGGCATGAAGATCCTCGTTACCGGCGGTACCGGTGTCATCGGAGAAGGCGTCATCCCGGAGCTCATCACCAGCGGCCACACAGTGCGCCTGCTCTCGCGTCACGCAGACGACGATTCCAGACAGTGGCCGGGCGTGGAGTCGCACATCGGCGACGTGGCCGATGCGCAGACGCTCGAGGGTGCCGCGGATGGATGCGATGCCGTGTTGCACATCGCCGGCATCGTGGCCGAGGAGCCGCCGGAGGTGACGTTCGAATCGGTGAATGTCGGCGGGACGCGCCACATGCTTGCAGAGACAGAACGAGCGAACGTCAGGCGTTTTCTTTATGTCTCATCGCTCGGCGCCGACATCGGAGCGTCGGACTACCACAAGTCCAAACGCGCAGCGGAGCTCCTGGTCGAGCAGTCCGCACTCGACTGGACTGTCATTCGGCCGGGCAACGTGTACGGTCCGGGCGACGAAGTCGTATCGACGATTCTGAAGATGGTGCGCACGCTGCCAGCCGTGCCCGTGATCGACGGCGGCGACCAGAAGTTCCAGCCCATCTGGCACGAGGATCTGGCGAAAGTCCTGGCCAGTCTCGCC
>JANMSA010000513.1:0-1580 GCA_031388865.1 Acidobacteriota bacterium
GGTAGCCGGTGGTGCGAGCAAAGCGAGCGCACCGGTCGGTCACGACCAGGATCGACGACCCCGGCAGGGTCGCGGAGTGAATGGCGATGCCTCCCGCGTACGAGGCAGTACGCGACCCCTCTGGGGCCGGTCCTTTGCCACACTGGTGATCCGGTGGTCGCTCGCTTCGCTCACACCACCGGCTACCGTACGGGCCGCCTCCAGCGGCCTTCGGCACGAAGCTGCCTTTGCGCGCCAGCAACCAGCAACCAGTCACCCATGGGGAGCGCGGCATCCGGCAACGTTACCGGAGGCCGCCACCCGCGCTGAGTCTATGAACTGATCGGCCCGACCGGGCATGCACCCGCGTTCGCTTTGGCCGGTGGTCTCGGCGAACAGATCGCAGCCATCGCCTCCAGCGGCTCACGCGAGAGAATCACTGGCGGCGAGTAGGTCCTGCGCTTCTTCTCGTCGTTACTCCCCACGGTTAACCGGATTTCCGGCATTCGTTGCCTCCGATGGCAGATCCAGGCGGATCGCCGGATCGCCGAGCAGCAGATAGATACTCGCAGTATCGCCTTTATGCGAGGCAAGCGCACCGACAATGAGATCGCCAAGACGCGTTTTCGGGGAAGCCTGCGATGCCAGGTGCATGAACGTGCGCTGCAGTTCGCTGGCCTGCGCATGCTGCGAGAGACCGGAAGCCGACCAGACCGCGACCGCTCCCGCACCCGCTTCGCGCGTGAGCGCTACGCCGAGAGGCGCGACATAGCCATTCTCGAACCGGTTGATGGTGCAGGTCATGGCGACGAAAACGGGCAGACGCCCGTTGGACTGCAGCGCGCCCATGTCGTAAGAGGTGAGCACGCCGGACTTGGAGATCTGATCGAGACCCCCGTGGCCGACCCAGCTCACCAGAGGGGTACCGGACTGCCACGCAGCGAGGAGCGCGTTGCGCGCGCCGGTGCCGCCAACCTCGTCGACATAGACGCGGGTGATCGGACGACCTGACAGCGGGGCCTCTGCCTGCTGGCTCTCGTCGCGGAAGCTTGCGCCGTTGTCCGCAGCGTCGGCGCTGAAGACCATTGGAGCTGATGAGACAGCGATACGAGCGTTGGCTTCCAGCTTCGCGACGTAGACCGCGAGCTCGTCGGCCGAGTCGACCGGGATCCGGCCGATGGCGACCTCCGGAAGACCATCGCCATTGAAATCCGTGAAGAGGGAGTCGGCGGCGAATAGCCCGTCGGGAGTCGAAGTCATGATCGGGGGCATCGGTGCCGCTGCAGTCACGATCCCGCGATAGTCGAAGTTTCCGTTGCCCGCCAGTACGACGTAGCGGGGCGCGACGCTCCAGCTGCGTGTCGAGCGAAGGAAGTCCTTGATGGCCAGCGGCGTGACGTTGCCGCCCGCGAACTCATCGTAGACCTGCTCAAGATCGGCAACCATCGTGGTCAGGCCGTCGCGCTCGCGCAACTGCGCGAGCGACGTTGCCGCCGTCCGCATCGAGCGCGGGGCGATGATCAGCCATTCAGCGCGCAACTTGCCGCGGAGCTGAGCCTCAGGCGTCCCGCGCAGAGAGCTCGGTGCCAGGAACGACTCGG
>JANMSA010000200.1:0-2414 GCA_031388865.1 Acidobacteriota bacterium
GCCGCCGATCAATCTGACCCTGGACAAGCAGGGACCGGGATCCGCGACGCAGAACGACACGACGACCTACACCATCACGGTCACCAACGTGAAGGTCGGCGCTGGGGCGACAGCGTTCGGGGTCAAGATCGTCGATCCACTGCCGATCGGCCTGATCCCGCTCGAAGTCACGGCCGAACCGGGCAACTTCAGCTGCGCGTTGACCGAGAACCCGGTCAACAGCGTGACCTGCGTGGGCGACCTCGAGACGGCCAAGCACGTAACGATCACGATCAAGGCGTTCGTGACCGCGAACGGCGGTACGCTCGACAACGAGGCGTGCGTCGACCCGGACCACACCGTCGCCGAGACGAACGAGCTTGACAACTGCAAGAACGCCATCGGTCAGGTCCTGCCGCCCACGCCGGACCTGCTCATCAACAAGTCCGCCGACAAGGGCAGCGTGACCTCTGGCGAAACGCTGACTTACACGCTGACGGTCTCCAATGTCGGGACAGGCCCGTCAACCGCCTCGATCTCCGTGAGCGACAACGTGCCCGACGAGCTGGAAGTGACCAACATCAATCCGGACGGCGGCTGGGACTGCTCGGCCAGCAATCTGAACAGCATCAGCTGCGAGCGACCCGAGCTGGCCGCCGGTGAGTCGTCCCGCATCGTCGTAACGACGACTGCCACCGGCAGTCTTCCTCTCACCTCGCCGTTCACGAATACCGCGTCGGTCATCGGTGGCGGCGAAACGAACGCGAACAACAACACAGACAAGGTCACGACATCGGTCGGCGGCGCCGCCATCGACCTCAACGTCGTGTCGATCACGGACACCCCGGACCCGGTCAATCACGACGACACGCTCACTTACGTGAGCATCGCCCGAAACGATGGCACGAGCGCCACGGGCCCAGGAGCCGTCGTCCGGGTGGTGCTGCCGAGTGCGGGCGTGCCCGTCGCGAGCATGGCAGTCGGCGCCACCAACGGCTTCACCTGTTCAGCCAACACTGTCCTCGACCCGTCCGGGAGGACGTTCGATTGCTTCGGCGAATTCGGGGCCACCGGGTCGCCGACCGACGCGACGACGATCACCGCTGAGATGACCGTCGTTTCGACCGCTCCGCCGCCGGCTCAACTCATGATCACCGTCACGGCCGACCCGGACGGCGCATTCACGGAGTCGGATGAGACCAACAACACCAGATCGGAGACGACGACGGTCAGTGGGACCGTCTGCAGCGGCTCGCCGTGCGTCGACCTCCTCGCCACGGCGCTCGGTACGCCGCTCGTTCCGGCAGGGGGCGTCGCGATCTACAGTGCCACGGTGACCAACGTGGGCACCGCCGCCGTTCCAGACAGCGCGGTCTGGAAGATCGACCTCACGTTCACCGGAATCGGGTTTATCACATCGGTCATTGCGCCACCGGGAGTGACGTGTACGCCGCTGGGCGCGCTCCTCACCCGTTGCACGAGTGTCGGCGGCAGCGGAGACCCGCTGGACCTGGCCCCAGGCGCAAGCCTGACGTTCATCGTCACCGTGTCCGGGATCCAACCAGCAGGGAGTGTCGGGCTCTTCAGCGTGATCGCGGACCCCACGAGCCAGGTCACGGAGCTCACAGACGGCAACAACACCGCGATCGTCGTCACGGCGATCACGCCGTGAGCAGGCCCCAAAACGACGAGGAGAGCACGACATGACGGAGACGGCACGGACCTCAGCGCCGGTCGCATATCACTCCAGCATGCGGCGCCGAGCCGTTTGGGCCTGCGGGCTCGCACTCGTCCTCTTGGCGAGCCCTTTTCAGGCGCCCGCAAGCGGGCCGTCCGTCGCAAGCGCCGCGGCAGGCTGTCGGATCTACGTCGCATCCGGTGACGACATCCCGGCCGGCCACGACCTCAACGACGACGGCTCGCGTTACCCGGAAAAGCTTCTGGCAGACCACCTGATTTCACCCGGATGGTGTGTCTTCAACCAGGGCAAGAACGGTCAGACTTCGTCGACGTACATCACCGGGGGCGGCCTCTCCAGCGCGTACAACATGCGACCCGACCTGCTGACCATCCAGCTCGGCGAGCAGAATTCGACGATCGTCAACTTGATCAAAACCTGCTTCGACAAGGTCAAGGACCATGATTTCAGCGGGGCGAATGCCTGCGCCGCGGGCGTACTTGGGAACTCGTCGAACTGGACAAATCTGACCAACAACTACACCACGATCCTCCAACAGACGCGGATCATGGCGTCGCAGCGACCACAGCTGGTGATCGCTGTCGTCAACTACGCAAACCCGTTCCCGCGAGCGAGCGACGTCACGTCGAAGATCGCCGAGCTCTGCCAGAAGCCCGTGGACAGCCAGATCGCCTGCAACCTCCGATGGGCACAGCTGCCGCCTGCGCTGACAGCCATCGACCAGGCGTTCCAGAAG
>JANMSA010000202.1:0-16369 GCA_031388865.1 Acidobacteriota bacterium
CAGCGACCTCGGATCAACTCTACGCTCTGCAGAGCGTCGCTTTACACGGACCGGCGGGCGAAAGGAGCCCCCTCATCCGCCTTCGGCACCTTCTCCCCCACACGGGGGAGAAGGTGCTCGATGGGGGAGTGTGTCGCGAGACCCGCCGAGCCTTGATAGGGATGGGTACACCTCGTCGGTCTGAGGCGGAGCAATCAGCGCTGCCGGCCGTGCCGGCCCAGCCTTCCCGAGCGCCTCGTGCCGGTTACGCGAGCTGTCGTCCAGGCCAGAAGGCGCAGACAACCGACAACTGACAACCGACAACACAAACAGTTCTACGCCACAGCGTTGCGGAACTGCAGGAACCACGGCTCCCGGCGTCCGAACCTGGTCGCCAGCGCGACGCCGATGCCGAAGATGCTGGCGAGCGACCAGAGGATCGTGCCGGCCACCGGGATGAGGCGTAGCGCACCAAGGAGCAGGACACCGATGACGACCATGGCCAGGTCGCCGCGAAGCCACTTGCGTTGCTCGAGCTGCGCACGGGAACGCGACCCTGCGACGAGCGATCCCACAGCGTGAAAGATGGCGATCATGCCGTACACCTTCGTCAGGACGCCGAAGACACCAAGCGCAGCGAGCATCGGAATCCCCACGACGTAAGGGACCAGGTAGCTGAACGCGATTGCGGTCAGCACGAAGCTGGTCATGGCCACCAGGCCGAGCACGAAGCAGTGCAATGGGCTTGCGCGCAACTCCCCGGAGGAATGGCGGATCTCCCGACCACTGATCAGCGTGACCACCACCGCCAGCAGCATCCACACCAGGAGGAGCGTGGCGATGATGGCCGTCTTCGTGAGCGCACTCATGGCACCTTCGAGCGATGCGAGCGGGTACACGCTGCCGGCAACCCGCCCGTCCATCCCACGAAGCGTGCTCCCCGCGTGAATCAGATTTCCCTGCACGCCCCCACGGCCTCCGAACGTGACGGTACCGCCCATGACCAGCAGGTCACCCGCGATCCGCTCATTCACGGCGAGCGAGCCGCCGTACATCTGTACCGTCCCCATCACCGGGGCGCTGATGGTGATGTTCTGATCGACGTAGATCGCGTCCTCTCCCCGGGACTGGCCCGTGGCATTGGTCGGCGACAGGACCGCGAACAGGGCGACGAGCGCGGCGAGCGCCGTCAGCGCCATGACCATCTGCCTAAACATCCGCACCTCTCGGCGCGCGCCGCAGCAGCAGGAACAGAACGCTGTTGATGACCAGGAAGAGCAAGGCGACCACGGGCGCACCCATTGCGCGTCCGGTGAGCTGGAAAAACGTGAGAAGCGCCTGCACGGACGGCATCGACGAGGTCACGGCCCGAAGCGGCGAAACCTCTGCCGCCGCGGAAAGCACGATTGCCAGCGTGAACACCGCCAAGAGACCAGCTGCGACCAGTGGCCACGTCCGATACCGCGCACCTTCCCAAGGGGCGAGAGGGAGCGTACTCAGACTCAGCGGACGGGGACTCACCGGGAGCTCATCGTCGAGCTCCTCGGTGATCGCACGGCACATCTCGCACGACTGCAGATGGCCGGCGTTCCCCTCGGGGTCTTCCAGGTATTCCTCACAGGTCATAGCGGTTCCATGAACGATCCGAGCGCGTCTTTCAGCAAATTCCGCGCACGAAACAGTTTGTTCTTGACGGTGCCAAGCGGCAACTTCTTCATCGTGGCGATCTCCTCGTAAGAGAGCTCGGCAAAGTGACGGAGCTGGATGAGCTCCCGATAATCGGGAGGAAGCCGGCGCACTGCCTCGTCGATCGCGGCGCTGAGCTGCTTGTTTTTGAGCGCACGATAGGGCGAGATGCCGTGATCGGCAAACTCGCGCTCTTTCCCGGACGGCTCGTCCTCCGTAGGGCGGGCCAGCGGCACCTCGGAGATGGACTTCTTGCGCAGCGCGTCGATCGCGCTGTTCTGAGCGATCCGGAACAGCCACGTGGAGAACTGATACTTCGGATCGTATCGATCGAGTGCTAGGTAGACCTTCACGAAAATTTCCTGCGCCAGATCGTGGGCCTCTTCATAGCGATGGGTGATCCGGTACACGTAATTGATGAGGCGCCGTTCGTAGCGCGACACCAGCGTGGTGAACAGGTCCCGGTCGCCGCTGAGGATCCGCTCCACGAGGGTGCGGTCGTCGAGCTGCTCACGTTCTGCCATTCGTTTTACGGTCCGGGTCAGGGAAGGTTGCCGGAGCTCCCTCGACCGCGCGGGATCCCTCGCAGGCAGATGATACCCTCTCGCCCGGATGATCGAGATCCGCGATCTCACAAAGAGATACGGTGATTTCACGGCGGTGGACGGTCTGACCCTCACGGCCGCCACCGGCGCCATCTTCGGATTCCTCGGTCCGAACGGCGCCGGAAAGACAACCACCATCCGCATCGTGGCCGGGCTGTCGCTGCCCACCAGCGGGTCGGTGCTGGTGGACGGAATCGACGTCGCTGCGGAGCCCGTGCTGGCAAAGTCCCTCATGGGATACGTTCCCGACCGCCCGTACCTGTACGAGAAGCTGACCGGGCGCGAGCTGCTGCACTTCGTCGTGGATCTCTATCGCCGGGACTGGCGCGAATGCGAGCCTCGCGCGCTCGATCTGCTTCGCTATTTCGACCTGGGCGACTGGGTCGACGCACGCATCGAGAACCTCTCGCACGGGATGAAACAGAAGCTCGTGCTCATCTCCGCACTCGTGCACGACCCGGCCGTACTGGTCATCGACGAGCCGATGGTCGGTCTCGATGCACTTGCGCAGCGGCAGGTGAAGCTGCTCTTCCGGCGGCTCGCGAACGACGGGAAGACCATTTTCCTGACCACTCACACGCTCTCAGTGGCGGAGGCGGTGTGCGATCGGATCGCGATCATCAACCGCGGGAAGATCGTCGCCAGCGGGACCACCGCGGAACTGAAGAAGGACGAGGCGCTGGAGGACGCGTTTCTGGCGCTCACGTATGACAGCGAGACGGCTTGACGAGCTGCGCGCGCAACGTCGCGAGCACGCTCTGCAGCGCGGGGCCAACCCTCGCGACGTCGACCTGCTTCTCTCCGACCTCCTCGGCAAGACCGTGGGCTATGTATACGCGCACGGCGAAGTAATCGTCGATTCGTCGAAGCTGGATGCGCTCCTGGCGCGACGTTACGCGGGCGAGCCTCTGCAGTACATCCGCGGACACACCGAGTTTTACTCGCGAGACTACCTCGTCGACCGTCGCGTGCTGATCCCGCGCCCTGAGACCGAGCTCCTGGTCGAGGCCGTGCTGGAGAGGGCGCCGCGGAACGGACGCGTGATCGACGTGGGGACTGGAAGCGGATGCATCGCCATCTCGATCGAACGCGAGCGACCCGACCTTGTGGTCACCTCGGTGGATCGCTCGGTCGCAGCACTGGCCGTTGCGGCCGTCAACCGCGCGCGCCTCGGCTCACGCGTGTGTCTGGCCGCCTCCGATCTTCTCGACAGCGTGCGCGAGACATTCGACGTGATCGTATCCAACCCTCCTTACGTTCCGCTCGCAGAGTATGAGCGTCTGGACGTGGAAGTCCGTGTTCACGAGCCGCGCATGGCGCTCACGCCGGGTCCGAGAGGGACGGAGATCATCGAGCGTCTGCTCGACGATGCCCACGCGAGGCTGGCACCGCGCGGCCTCATCCTGCTCGAGGTCGGGTACGGACAGGAAGAGACGATCCGGACGCTTGCCGCGGCGAAACGATATGACGTGGCCGCCTTCCTTCCGGACCTCGCGGGCATCCCGCGCATCGTCGTACTATCGGTCCATGCAGAGCAACGATAAATGCCTCTTCTGCCGCATCGCCTCGGGGGAGATCCCGGCGAAGAAGTTCTATGAAGACGGGGATGTCGTTGCGTTCTACGACGTGAACCCGCAGGCGCCCACGCATCTGCTCGTAATCCCCCGCAAACACATCGCCGCACTCGATGACCTCACGGAAGGCGATGCGGGCATGATCGGTACGACCATCGTGCGTGCCTCCCGCATCGCCCGCGAGTTGCGCCTCCATGACGAAGGCTACCGCGTCGTCATCAACAATGGTCCCGCCGCCGGCCAGTCGGTGTTTCACATCCACGTGCATGTGCTGGGTGGCCGCAACTTTACCTGGCCGCCGGGGTGAACCGGATTGAGGATTGAGGATTCGCGCAGCCGCGAGTCAGATGTTCGGGAGGCCACTCAATCCTCAATCCTCAATTCTCAATCCCGCTACGCGGGCGGCGGGACGCGGAAACGCGTTCCAGAGAAGGTCATCCTCGCGCTCTTGCGGCGCGCGCCGCGGCGCTGCGAGATGAAGTCTTCCTTGGCTTCTTTCAACGTCACTGGGACGTAGGTCGCGCCGGCTTTGAGCGTCTTCGCGCGGTCGCGTGAGAATGCGGATCCGCCGGCGACGATGGCCAGGTCCTGAAAGTTCGCGCCCAGGAGCTGCAGCAGCGCGTGTCCCTGCTGCAGGTGGTCGGAGTTCGTGCAGGAGACGAACACCGCCTCCGGCTTGACCTCGTTGATGAATGCCACCAGCTCCTGCTCCGGGAGGTCGGTGAAGTAGTCCGCTGTATGACCATCGCTGCGGAGAAGTTGCGTGAGCATCAGCGTTCCCAGGGAGAGACGCTCGCCTGCGACGGAGACCGCCACGATGTGCTTGGTCGGATCGGGCGTGCCGGCGTTGCGATCGCCGAAGCGAATGATCAATTCGCGAACGACATCCTTGATGAAGTGGTCATGCGCGACCGTGATGCGCTTGCGGTCGAGCTCCTCCTGAGCAAACGTCAGCGTCGGGATGAAGAGCTCGGTGAACATCTCCTCCATGGGGGCCGCCTCCGCGTACCGGTCCGCGATGGCGATGGCACCCGTGCGGTCGCGCAGGAGCAGGCGATTGTAGAAGCTGAGATACCCCTCCAGCGGATCCTCGCTGCCGAACATGATCGAGAAGATCCGCAGCGCTGGAATGAACTCACCGCCCACGGTCAGGCAGACGATGATCGGCGTCGCCAGGAGCAATCCCACCGGACCCCACAGCCAGCCCCAGAAAATTGCGGCAAGGAGCAGCGCGATCGGTGAAACGCCCACCCGATGGCCGACCACGATCGGCTCGATAAACCCCCCGATCAGTTGATCGCAGAACAGGAAGAGCCCCAACACCGCCAGCGCCGAATACCAGTTCGGAAAGATGGCGAAGGCCAGAAACGTCGGCCCGGCCGCGCTGAGCACCGCGCCGATGTAAGGCACGAACCGCAGCAGCCCGGCGATCACTCCCCACAGTGCCGCGTGCGGCACCTGCAGCAGCCAGAGGCCGACACCGATGAGAATCCCGAATCCTATGTTCAGCAGGGCAATGGTGAGCAGATACCGACTGATGCGTTGCGAGGTTTCGCCGATGGCCTGCGTGGTGACCGTCAGGTGCGCCCGTCCTGCGATCCGCAACAGCTTGTCCCGTAGTTGTTCCCGGTCTTTCAGAAGGAAAAACACGACTACGACGACGAGAAAGCCCGCCGCCACACCCTCGACCGTCGGGGCAATCTCCTCGTAGCGCGCGCCGAGCGTCTTGCGGTCGGGGATCACCCGCACCTTCAACTCAGCCCGCTCCTGCTGCACTCCGCCCTCCGCGACCCGCTGGAGCGTGCGCTCAATCCCATCCATCCAGGAGCCGCCGCGCTCGCGGATCGATTTCAGCTTCTTCTCGAAGTTCGGGCTGGTCGTGGCGACGGCGATCTCGCCCGCCACGGAGTTGAGCTGCTGGTAGATCCACCAGCCGCCAAGCCCGAGCAGGGCAGTGGTCAGCCCGAGGGAGAGGACGATGGCGCCCGTGCGGCGAAGAAACGTGCGTTCCAGCCGGACCACGATCGGCGTCAGCAGGAATGCGAACAACACCGCCAGCGCCACAGGGACCATGACGGGCCGTGCCAGATGCAGCACAGCGATGACGATGATCGTGCCGATGAGAATGCGCGAGTTGCCCTGCCGCCGTTCCGCGCCCCGCTTGTCCTGCGCCGGCTCGGACTGCGTTCGCGCCGGCACGCGTCGCATCGACAGGGTTCTGTCGAAGCGATCGGTATCTTCCTCGTCGGCCACCGCGGTGAGTTTACTGCAACGGCGGCGCCGCGGGCTCACTCCACGAGAGCTCGCGCAGGCTCAAGCCGAGCTGACGCGCATCCCCCTCGGGATGGATGATCAGATCCGTCGTCAGCCGCAGCTCATTGGGCTTGTCGCGACGACTCGGTAGCCTGTAGCGGAGGTCGTAGTCTCCATTCGCGGGCGCTGTAAGGCGTTCGATCACTTCGCCGTTCCAGGACACGGTCATCACCGGCGGCCGCGGCGTGACATCAACCGGAGCATGCAGTCGCATGCGAAGCTCGCCGACGCCGTAGATTGCCGGGGAGAGCGTCGTCACGGACTCGCGACCCATCCAGCGCCAGTAGTTCGTGCCATCGGTCTCCTCCAGGTACCAGCCCGGACCCCAACGGATGATGCGATGCATCGGCACGATTCCGATCTCGAAAAAGCGCGGCCGCGATACCTCCCACAGCTGCAGGCGCTTGCGCTTGAACCAGTGCGGCTCGGGGTGACGCGTCTGCCCCTCGAACACGAAGACGTTGCCCGCAACGAAATCCTCGTCACGGAGGGCGCCCTCATCGAACACCAGCTGCACGTCGTAGTCCGGGAGTAAGTAGTAGGCGTGATAGACCAGCCCACCCTGAACGAAGACGCGGGGGCCCTGACGGGGAACATGCGTGCGGATCCACTCCAGGGCCGCGACCACCGGCGACGGCTCGGTGCGGGCAAAGCGCAGTGCCGGAAGCGTCCATTTCACGAGCGAAAGGACCAGGAACAGGGAGAGCACCGCGAAAACCGGGACTCGCGCGCGCCGCAGCGGTGATGAGAGCACTTCTACGCCGGTGACGGCGAGAAATGCGTGCAGCGGGATGTAGGTGATCGCGTAGCGAGAGAGGGCGGTCACGTCGAGCATGAGCCAGGTGAAGACCGCCATCGGCACGAACATCAGGACGACCAGGCCCAGCTCCGTGCGCCGCCGCCACATTGCGTGCAACAGTCCGAGGGCAGCGAGCCACGTCACGGCGGTCTTCGTTCTTCCGCCGCCATACGGGAAGAGAAACACCCGGGACGCGAGCTCGGGCAGCGGGGGACGATGCGGATTCCGGTAGGAATCGACGGTGGCGATGTGCTTCCGGATGTGTCGCAGCTCTTTCACGTAGCCGTGCGGGAAATCGGCGGAGAAGTAGGCCGCGCCGAAGTACGTCGCGCCGACAATCGCCCCGGCGGCAATCCACGCAGCCGCAATGACCCTGACCCGTGCAAGCGCAAGCGCGCCCGCGAGGGCAGGCGCCGCCGCAATCATCAGAAGGTGCGGACGAATGCCGCAGGCGAGGGCCGTCAACAGCGCGCCGATGATGTACGCACGCGGGTTCTGGCGTCCGCCGCGCAACAGAAACGCACATGCAGTCAGGATCAGCGTGAGCGCCGGTACGTCGCTCAGTCCGGTGCCGCCGTAGTACCAGATCGTTGGCAGGAACGGCGTCAGAGCGGCGAAGGCGAACGCGAAGGACGTGCGGAACCGCAGCTCCCGGGCGAGGAAGAACGCCGCAGGGAAGAGCAGCATCGCTGTCAGCGTGGCCACGGCCTGCAGCGCATGAAAATCGGTATCCGTAAAAAGACGAGCGAGCTTGCCCGCCACGATGAAGATTGGGTAGCCGGGAGGATGCGGGTGGTGAGGAACGACGTCGTACTCGCGCACGGCCCACGCAAAGAGCGTCTCATCCCAGTCATGCAGAGTCAGCGAGAGCGCAGGAATGCGGCTCAAAGCGATGCCGGCGGCCAGGATCGCGAAGAGAATTCTCTGCGCACGCGTCAGTGGCGGGAAGCGTTCACGCAGAGTCTGGAGATACGCGCCCATCATGATCGGGGGGCGAATCATACCCGGCAGATGGCGCATGCGTAAGGGCTTGGGAAGTGTCGTCCCGCGCGACGGAAACGGCGGTCGAACAGCGGTGAGCGAGGACATAAGGGTTTGTCATCCCGAGCGGTCCAACGGCAGCGACTGCCGCGGAAGGGGTGATGACACGCGGCGCAGCCGGGACGAGTCTGGTGAATGGCACGGGAGCGACCCCTCATGCAGACGACAGTCGTGTCATTAGAAGCGTGAGTCGCTCCTCGTGTGGTGTCATCTATAGCGTGAGGGCACCCTCAGCTCACACCGGGGCTGTAGCGCTGCTCCGTCTACTTCGTCCAGCGCAGAACCGGCTGGCGCGCCGCCCGTGCCTCATCCAGCCTGCGCACCGGCGTCGTGTGCGGCGCACTGCGCACGAGCTCCGGACGCTCCTCCGACTCTCGGGCGATGGCGATCATCGCCTCACAGAACGCGTCCAGCTCTTCCTTGGGCTCGCTCTCCGTCGGCTCGATCATGAGCGCACCGGAAACAATGAGCGGGAAGTAGATCGTCGGCGGATGGAATCCGAAGTC
This sequence comes from Acidobacteriota bacterium, assembly GCA_031388865.1. Lineage (GTDB taxonomy): Bacteria > Acidobacteriota > Thermoanaerobaculia > Gp7-AA8 > Gp7-AA8 > QHVT01. The sequence goes on from JANMSA010000202.1 coordinate 8,504, forward strand.
CATCAGCCGCTTGGCGATGTCGAGGGTATGCACGTCCTTCGCTGTCTGCAGCTTGTCCGAGAACACCACCTCGTGCAGAGTTGGTGCGTCGTACGGCAGGTGGTAGTGATTCTTGAGACGCGCTCGGATGTAGTTCGCGTTCAACACCGCCAGTTGCGCGATGCGACGGAGACCCGTCGGACCCATCGAGCGCATGTACGTGAGAGCGCGCACGAGCACATTGAAGTTCCCGTGGAAGGCGCGCATGCGACCGATCGACTCCGGGTGAGTGAACTCCAGGTAAAACGTCCCGTCCTCGCGGCGCTCCACCGTCGGCGTCGGCAGGAAAGGGATCAGGCTCTCGCTCACTCCCACGGGACCGGCGCCCGGCCCCCCGCCGCCGTGGGGCGTGGAGAAGGTCTTGTGCAGGTTGGAGTGGATGACGTCGATGCCCATGTCGCCGGGGCGGGCGATCCCCACGAAGGAATTCAGGTTCGCGCCGTCGCAGTAGAGATAGCCACCCTTCGCATGGACGATGTCGGCCATGGCTTTGATCTCGGACTCGAAAACGCCCAGCGTATTCGGCACTGTGACCATCAGCGCCGCAACATCCTCCGTCATCGCTGCTTCCAGCGCCGACAGGTCCACCGTGCCACGACTGTTCGACTTGAGCTCCTTGATCTGGTAGCCCGCGAAGGCCGCCGAGGCAGCGTTCGTCCCGTGCGCGGAGTCGGGGATCAGGATGTACTTGCGCGGGTTGCCGGTCTTCGCCAGGGCCTTGTGAATCATCAGGATGCCCGTGAGCTCGCCGTGAGCTCCAGCGACCGGCTGCAGCGTGACTCGCGGAAGGCCGAAAATCTCCTTCAGTGTCTGCTCCAGCGTCCAGATCAGCTCCAGGTTCCCCTGCACCTGATGCTCCGCCTGCAGCGGATGCGACTGCGCGAACCCGGGCGTCCGCGCGATCTCCTCGTTGATGCGCGGGTTGTGCTTCATGGTGCACGATCCAAGCGGATAAAGGCCTGCGTCGATGGACAGGTTCAGCTTCGAGAGGCGCGTGAAGTGGCGGATGACATCCACCTCCGACACCTCCACTTCGTCGCGAATCTCGTCGCGCCGCAGAGACGCCGGCAGAAGATCGTCCAGTGCCTGTTCGGGCACGTCCAGCGTGGGAAGCTGGTAGCCTCGGCGTCCGGACTTGGATCGCTCGAAGATCAGCGGAACGAGAGCCGACTTCTGCTGCGCCACAACGGTGATCTCCGGCTCGAGAATCGTGGTCATCTCCGCTCCCGGGAAACTGCAGCGCTGAGCGCAGCTGCATACTGATCGATCTGCTCGCGCGTGTGCAGCTCAGTCACCGCGACGAGGAAGTCGCGCTCGTGAGCATCGAAGAACATCCCCAGCGGGATTCCTCCCAGGATCTTTTCGTGTTCGAGATCCGCGAGGATCGCCTCAGCGGCGAACGGCGTCCTCACCACAAGCTCGTTGTAGACCGGACCGGCAAACGGGAGCTCGACGCCGGCGATCCCTCTCAGCTGGTTCCGCAGATACGCGGTCTTCTGCAGGCACTGCGTCGCCACCTCGCGCAGACCTTCTCTCCCCATCAGCGAGAGGTACATGTTCGCCGCGAGGGCGATCAACGCTTCGTTTGTGCAGATGTTCGAGGTGGCCTTGCCGCGGCGGATGTGCTGTTCCCGCGTCGCCAGTGTGAGCACGTACGCGCGCCTGCCGTCGACGTCCACGGTTTCGCCCACGAGCCGCCCCGGCATATGACGCTTCAGCGCGTCGCGTACGACCATGAAGCCGACATACGGCCCTCCAAACTGCGGCGGGATCCCCCAGGCCTGCCCCTCACCCACGCAGATGTCGAAGCCGTGTCGGCCAGGAGGCGTCAGGATTCCCAGCGAAGAAGCCTCCGCGATCACCGAGATCCGCGTCAGCCCCTCCGTTGCCTGGGCCACGGCCTCGTAGTCCTCGATCACGCCGAGGAAGTTTGGAGACTGCACGGCGACGCCGAACGCGTCCGCGCTCGCCGCACGTAAAGCATCGAGATCGATCCTTCCGTCAGCGCCCCACCCCACTTCCACGATCTCCAGCCCGAGATTCTGGATGTAGGTCCTCACCGTCTGCCGGTAATGGGGATGAATGGATTTTGCGAGGACGACTTTTTTCTTTCCCTTCGCCAACCGCTCGGCGAGCAGCACGGCCTCGCAAAGCGCGGTCGATCCGTCGTACAGCGACGCATTCGCAACGTCGAGCTCCGTCAGCAGACACTGATGCGTCTGGTACTCGAAGATGGACTGCAGCGTCCCTTGTGAGACTTCCGGCTGATAGGGCGTGTAGGCGGTGAGGAACTCCGACCGCAGCAGCAACTGGTCGATGCACGCAGGCTGGTAGTGGGAGTACGCGCCGCCGCCCAGGAAGGAGACGTGGTCGACGGCGGTCTTGTTGCGCGCCGCCAGTCCGCGAAACCATTTCCGGGTCTCGATCTCCGACCAGGGTCCGGGGATGTCGAGCAGTCTTTGCAATTGGACGTCGGCAGGAATCGTATCGAACAGACGATCGATATTCTCCACCCCCACGACGGCGAGCATCTCGCGGATGTCCTCGGTGGAGTTGGGGATGTAGCGATGCGACGAAGACGCTGAGGTCGGATCAGGAAGGGTCATAGGAGGTGGCTTGAGGATTGAGGATGATTGCGAAGGCGAAGACATTCGTGCATTGGGTTCAATCCTCAATCCTCAATCCTTAATCCTCAATCCCGCGTCAGCGGCTTAGTGTGCGGATTCTTTTTCGATGTACTCGTCGTACTCTTCGGCGGTCATCAGCTCATCGACCTCGGTGGGGTCGCTGACGCGAATGCGGATCATCCATCCGTCGCCCCACGGATCGGTGTTGACGAGCTCGGGTTTGTCGCTGAGCGCCTCGTTGATCTCGACCACCTCGCCGGTGACGGGCGAGAAAAGCTCCGAGACCGCTTTGACGGACTCGATGCTGCCCAGTTCATCGGCCGCCTCGAGCTGGGAGCCGACCTGGGGCAACTCGACGAATACGACGTCGCCCAGCTCTTTCTGCGCGTAGTCGGAGATCCCGATCGTGGCGATGTCGCCCTCCAGATGTACGTACTCGTGGCTCTTCGCGTAGCGGTTGTCTTCAGGGGTGGCCATGCTTGCCTCCGGCTATTTCGCTCGTTTGTAGAAAGGGGTTGGGATGACGCGCGCCCGGGCTTCCTTGCCGCGGATGAGGACCGTGAACTCGCTGCCCTGGTCCGACTTGTCGAGCGGAAGATAAGCGAGTCCGATCGCTTTTTTCAATGTCGGCGAATGGGTACCGCTGGTGATCATGCCGATCTCCTGCCCGCCGTCGACGACTGGATGGCCATGCCGGGCAATACCGCGGTCGATCATCTCGAAGCCCACGAGCTTGCGCGACAGGCCTGTTTGCTTCTCGCGGCGGAGAACGTCGCTGCCCGCAAAATCGCCTTTGTCGAGCTTCACGATCCAGCTCAGGTCGGCCTGCAAGGGCGTGGTCGTGTCGTCGATGTCGTTCCCATAGAGGGCCATCTTCGCTTCGAGACGCAGCGTGTCACGGGAGCCGAGGCCGCAGGGCTTGACGCCGCTCTCGACGAGCTTGCGCAGGATGCGCGGTGCGTGCTCAGGTGCCACGTAAACCTCGAAACCGTCCTCGCCCGTATACCCGGTCCGCGAAACGATCGCCGGCGCACCGTCGACGCTTCCGTGACCGAAGCGGTAGTACTTCATGTCCGCGAGCGCGACGTCCGTCATCGGCTGCAAGACGCGCTCGGAATCCGGACCCTGGATGGCCAGCTGCGCATACTCTGCGCTCACGTTTCGCACCTCGGCATCGAGCTGACCGGCCTGTTGCCGCAGCCATTCGTAGTCCTTCTCGGTGTTCGACGCATTCACCACCACAAAGAAGTCATCCCCGCTGTTCTGGTAGATGAGGATGTCATCGACGAAGCCGCCGTTGGGATAGAGCAGGCCGTTGTAATGAATGCGCCCGTTCTCGAGCTTTGCCACGTCGTTGCAGGTGGCGCGCTGGAGGAGCTCGAGCGCCTGCGGTCCTTTGACGGTGAGCTCGCCCATGTGCGAGACATCGAACACACCCACGCGCGTGCGCACAGCGTCGTGCTCATCGAGGATTCCGCTGAACTGCACCGGGAGCTCCCAGCCGCCGAAGTCCACCATCTTCCCGCCGAGCTCTTTCTCGACTTCGTTGAGAGGGGTTTGCTTCAGGGGTCCGGTTGATTCAGACATGCAGCCTCCGAGGGAGGCGTAACGTAGCACATCGTCGGCGCTCCGCGCCTCGGCTCGCAGCTCGCAGCTCGCAGGAGACGGGGGCCGGCGCTCTCACCCGCTCGAACGGATGAGACGGCCGCTCCCAAGCCGCCTCGTTCTCCTGAGAGCTGCGAGCTGCGAGCTGAAAACAGTGCTAGGCTCATTCGCGGGTGGGAGGGGTGCGGTGACCAACGAAGTCGGCGGCTTTCTCGATTACCTGACGTTCGAGCGCAACGTCTCGCCGAACACGATCGCCGCATATCGCGACGACCTCGAGTCCTTCGTCGCCTTCCTCTGCAACGACTACCTCTCCATGGCGCGCGACCAGCTCGCGCTTGCGCGCATCGATCACCTCGCCGTGCGGTCGTACCTCGCGCATCTCTCTCGGCGAAAGCTCAGTCGGGCGACCGTCGCCCGTCATCTCTCCGCGCTGCGCTCGTTCTTCAAGTATCTCGTGCGCGACGGGGTCGTCGAAGCCAATCCTGCGCGCACGGTGGCCACACCGAAACGGGAGAAACATCTCCCCGCGGTGCTGCAGACCTCGGACGTTGCTCTACTGCTGGAGCAGCCCGACACTTCCTCCACGCTTGGTCTCCGCGACGCTGCCTGGCTCGAGCTGTTGTACGCCTCAGGTCTGCGCATCTCCGAGCTGGTGGGCATTGACGTAGACGACCTCGAGCTCCGCTCACGCCTGGTGAAGGTTCGCGGCAAAGGCTCGAAGGAACGAATCGTCCCGTTCGGGACAAAGGCGGAAGCCGCGATTCGCGCGTACCTCGCGATGCGCGCCGGCCTGATTCGCGACGCCGAGGTGGTGGCGGTGTTCGTCAATTATCGCGGCGAGCGCATCACCACTCGCAGCGTCCGCCGGCTTTTCGACGGCTACGTGCGCGACGCCTCACTCCGGGCCGGAGTGTCGCCGCACACCCTCCGCCATTCCTTCGCCACCCACCTCCTCAACGCCGGTGCGGACCTGCGCGGGATTCAGGAGCTGCTCGGCCATGCGTCCCTCTCCACCACGCAAAAGTACACGCATCTCAACGACTGGCAGCTGATGGCGGTTTACAAGAAGGCGCATCCCAGGGCTTAGCGGGCGCTTCAAACCCTCGAGCGGAGCGAAGGGCCAACGGAGCCCCCTGAGGAAACGAAGCCACATGCGCTTCGCCTGGTCGCTCGGAGGACTGCAGTCTCAAGCGCCAGGCTAGAGTCTGCGCGGCAGAGAACGCTCCTCGAGCGACGAGCGTGGCGGTGGCGGAGCGACCAGCGCCGCCCGGCCGTGCCGGCCTGGTCGGCTTCGGCTGACGTTGCGAGGGGGCGATAGACCCTTCGCTGCGCTCAGGGGTACCCTGCACCCCGTGATCCGCGCCATCGTGCACCACGGCTCCGTCGGGAGCGACATCGAGTACTTCGCTGTGGTGGCGGGTCCGGATGTCGACCGGCGCTTTTTCTTCGAGCAGATCGCGTCGCCCCGCGGCGACATCGTTCGCTACTTCGGCGGAAGCTCGGAGGTCGTGCTGAATCCGGAAGGCGCGCGGTTCCGCGGCAACGGTGGCATCTTCGGGGAGTACATGTTCGGCGGACATCTCCCCGTCGGCGACCTGCTCAATTCCGGGGTCGTGAACCGGCTGGTGCTGTTCGGGACGACCGTCGATCCGCAGACTCACGAGCTGCGGTTCACGACCGCGACCGAAGGCTTCGAGCGCTGGGAAAACCTCTTCTTCCTCGGCAACGCCGTCGCGAACTACTTCTTCTTCATCGACGACCGGAAGTTGTACGGCGACGTCGGGGATCGACAGGAGGCGACGCTCAAGAACGTAGGCAAGCTGCTCAAGCGCTCCAGGAAAGTCGGCGCGGGGAGCTTCATCGCCCTCGCGCACGAGATGCTCGAAGCCCTCGGCGAGCCGGACTCGACGCTGGTCGTCGTGCGCACGGTCCATCGTGCGAATCAGCGGCTGGCCGACGCCTGCCGGCGCGCTTACGCTTCTACGCGGTCGATGGACGACGTCAACACTTCGCTCGCCGAGCTGCCCATCGAGCCCTACCAGCGCGAGCGCATCCAGATCGACGTCATCTACCGCCATCCGGACAACCAGGAGCTCATCGACGAGTACAAGCGCATCCTCGCGTCCTGCGCGGGTGCGACCATCGACTCCTCCGCGCGCGCCCGCCTGATGCGTCTGCGCACCCTTTCGCTGCGCAACGAAGTGCCGCTGTCCATCTTCGACACACTCGAAGACATCGTGCTGCAGGAGCCACGGGCTCTCGGCGCGGACAACATCCGCAAACAGGACGAGCCCGATTACATCCAGACCACCCGGGAGATCCTCGGCGGCTTCCTCCTCGGCCGGAACATCACCCGCAAGCTCTCCTCACTGGACCTCGTGCAGCTCATGGAGAACAAGCAGCGGGCCGCGGCGATGCGCGACCAGACCTTCGAGGAAGTCCTGCTCGAGACTGGAAGGCTCATTGACGAGATCTCGCGTGAGGAAGAGGACTTCGAACGCATGGAGTCCTTCGGCGAGCTGGTGACGCTCTTCGACCGCATCGATCACACGACCACCCTGGTCAACCGGCTGGCGTTCATGGACGACGTGGAGCTGACCCAGGAGCAGGTGCGTTCGCTCCTCGGCAACATGCAGGTGTTCGAGAAGCTGAGGCGCGGCCTCTTTCAGCAACTCTTCATCGATCCGGTCGTGAACAACGAGTACGCGCTCGCTTACGGAAAGAAGAAGCTCTACGCGCTCACCCTCGGCCTGATCTCCATCGAGAACAACGAAGAATCGCTGTCGGGCGTTGCCGATGCAATCGGCGCGCTGAACGCGCACGAGAGAGCGTACTTCACCGCGTACAACCTCGCTCGCAAGAGGATGGCAAATTTCTATCTGGAGCTGAACACGACAGAAGGACGGGACACGTTCCGCCGCGAGATCCGCGCGGAGATCGTGCACGACCCGGAGCTCCGCGAGCTGCACGAACATATGACTGAGGCGCTGCTCGAAGAAGTGATCACCAAGATCCGTCTGGAGGCTTTCTATATCAACCAGCTTCTGCCTCGTATCGTCGAAGAGCATGACACCCAGATGCGCAACGACTTCCTCTCGAACTCCGGACTGGACCGCTTCCAGGTGGAGGAACTGGAAAGCGAGTACTTCGAGATGCGCGCGTTTCCTCCACAGCTGCTGGAGTTTCTGCGCACCGGTCAGCCCTGATCGAAGCGAAAGGACCGTACATGACGAACCGCCTCACGAACGAGACCTCCCCTTACCTCCTGCAACACGCGCACAACCCGGTGGACTGGTATCCGTGGGGCGAGGAGGCGTGGGCGAAGGCGCGCGCCGAGGACAAGCCTGTCTTTCTCTCGATCGGTTACTCCGCGTGTCACTGGTGCCACGTCATGGAGCGGGAGTCCTTCGAGGATCCGTCCATCGCGGAGCTGCTCAACGGGGATTTCGTGGCGATCAAAGTGGATCGCGAGGAGCGCCCGGACATCGACTCCATCTATATGCAGGCTGTGCAGATGATGACGGGGCACGGCGGCTGGCCGATGTCGATGTTCCTCACGCCGTCGGGAGCACCGTTCTTCGCAGGAACATAC
>JANMSA010000212.1:0-2241 GCA_031388865.1 Acidobacteriota bacterium
CCGTGACACGCGCTGAGACGTGCCTGGTCGTATAGCGCTTCGCCGCGAGCGCCACCATCTCCGGATCCAGGTCAAAGCCGGTGACGCGCACCGCGCCCAGCCCGAGCAGAATCTCGAGTCCCACCCCGCGCCCGCAGCCGAGTTCCAGTACCTGCTTTCCGGCGAGCGTTCCGCCCGGGCCAATCAGCAAGGGAGTTTCGAGATAGCGCTGCGAGGCGGCGCGCACCGGGTTGTTCATCAGGACGAATTCAAGTTGGTTGAGCTTCATAGCTATGTTCCTTGCCGGCGTGGCCGGGCCTGGTTGTCCGCTGGTCGAGCCCGTCCAGCCAGTGGAGGACGACCTGGAGCGCAAGGCCGATATTGCCAATCTGGCAGTGGTTTTGGGCGTGCTCATGGCGCGTGAAGATGCGCCCAGTAAGCGAGCGTGCGCGCTTCAGCGCGCTGGCCTGTTGGTAGAACTGGCGCAGCGGCACATAGTGATCCTCGCTGCCCGCCAGGAGGAGTACATCCGCCGTGACACGCGCTGAGACGTGCCTGGTCGTATAGCGCTTCGCCGCCGCAAAGAACTGGTACGGGCTGGTGACTCCGAGCACATGCATCCCCTGGCCGATGCCCCACGCCACCACCGGTTTTCGTAGCGCCGCTCGCCGCACCAGTGTGTTCACGAGCGCCTCCGCCCTGGCGGCGAGCAGCAGCTGGAGGATGGTTTTGAGGACAGGATTGACCTGCCGAAACAGGCACTCGCGAAAGTCGAACAGGACGGCGTGGGCGATCACACGCCGGATGCGCGGCTCAAAGGCAGCGGCTCGGATGGCCAACCCGGCGCCCAGCGAGAGCCCAAGCAGGGTCACGTCTGCAAGCCCGAAGTAGTCCAGCACGGCCTTCACCGGCCGCTCCCACATGTGCGTCATTGGCAACCCATTGTCATCGAGCGCGCCGCCCTGGCCCGGCCCATCGAACAGCACGACGTCGTATCCGGACTCGACGAGGAAGAACGCGATCGGGAAGAACTCCTCGATGTAGCTATCGAATCCACCAAACATGACGATGGTTCCCGTGGGCTGCGCGGGCGTGAAGCGATAGGCCGGAAGGGTGCTGCCTGCGTACGGCACGGCGTACCGCTCAGTGTCCGTAATCGCATACCCCCGCCGCACCAGCTCCAGAAACTGCGCGCGGGCGGGACGCCGATCGGTGTCTTCCGACGCCATGAAAAACTCAGCTGATCGGAAGTAGAACGCCGCAGGCAGGGTACGCCCGTCAGCCAGGGCTTTGCCCGCCAGTTGCAGGAATTCCCGTTTCCAGTCAGCGTAATCCTTGATCCTCGGAGCAACCGTCCGCATGTCCGCAAGAACCGCGTCTTCGCCCAACCACTGAACCCAGCGGTTGAGCTGGAAGTTAAGGCTCACGTCGGGATGGAACTGCTCGTAGCCGACGTGAAACGGGGGACGCGCGCGCTCGTCATCCACGGCGCTCGTGACTGTGGGTGAAGCATCTGTTGGCATCACCGCTCCTTTATGACGAAACACGATCAGGTTCGGCTTGATCTTGCCGATTGGAGCGCCGTTCGACGTACGCGGAGGCGTGATAGCGCCGCTATCGTCGGCCAAACGGCGCTTGGGCCACCGCTACTCAACGATCAGCTTCCCACGCAGCATGCCCATTTGGCACTGGAATTCGTACTCGCCGGCCTTGTCGGGCAGGAGCTCGATCGGCACTGTTTCGCCTTCGGGGAGCGTGGCGCTCTTGTTGAAGTCGGGGAACAGCACCATCTCGGAGCACGCCGCCGACTCGGTGCGGATGAAGTTCAACCGCACCGGCTTGCCGCGCTCCACGACGATCACATCGGGGGTGTAGCCGCCCTTGACCAGGATCATGACCTCCTGGTAGCCGGTCGACGACAGGCCGGCTTTCACACCCGCCTTCGTGGCCAGCCAGAAGAACCAGACGATGAACGCGATCGCGGCCAGGCCGCCGAGCGTGACGATGATTTTATCGGGGGTCATGGAATTTCTCCTTGATATGAGAGATGGGAGGCAAGAGATTGGAGATTAGAGATTGGAGTTTATGCTTTGCAATCTCTAATCTCTAATCTCTGATCTCTATTGTGTGGGCTTCCAGCGCTTGAGCCGGTTGGCGTTGCTGATCACCGTCACGCTGCTGAACGACATCGCCAGCGCCGCCAGCAGCGGCGAGAGGAGAATGCCGACAAACGGGTAGAGCACCCCCAGCGCGATCGGCAGG
>JANMSA010000218.1:0-15055 GCA_031388865.1 Acidobacteriota bacterium
CGTTGACCCAGGCCAGCATCGCCGCCTGATAGTTTCCCTTCAGCACACGGTCGAAAAAGGTTGAGCCGTCGAGCGTGGTGATGGACATCTCGACGCCGATGCCGCGCAACGCGTCCTGGAAGATCTGCGACTGGTCCGCGGAGGCTTTGCTCCCCGCGGTGATGAGCATGGTGAAGGCGAAGGGTTTTCCCTCGCGGTCGAGAATGCCGTCGCCGTTCGTGTCCTGCCATCCTGCCGAGGCGAGCAGTGCCCTGGCTGCTTCGAGGTTGTGCTCGATGGCGTGGACTTGCTGGTTGTACGCCCAGCTGTCCGGGGTGAACGGTCCCGAGATGGCGCGGGCCTGCCCGTGATAGAGCTTGTCGATCACGGTCTGCCGGTCGAAGGCCATGGCCAGGGCGCGTCGCACGCGAACGTCCTGAAACAGCGGATCGGTGAGGTTCCACGGGACGGCGTTGTAGGAGAACGGATACACGTCGTGAAACGCGATCCGGCCCGCAACCTCGGGAACGTCTTTCTCGCGGAACCAGGTGTCGTTGTTGACCCGCGTTACGTGGATGTCACCGCGCCTCAGGGCGCTCCAGGCCAGTCCATCATCGCTGATGACCCGGAAAAGGACCGAGTCGATGGGGGGCTGCTCCCGCCAGTACTTCGTGTTGCGCTCGAGGAGGATGCTCCGGCCGGTCTCGCGCCGCTTCAACACGTACGGACCATTGCCGACTACGGCGGTGATCTTCTGGAACTTGCCCTTGCCGTAGACGTGCTTCGGCAGGACACCGATGTTGAACGCGAAAAGCTGCGTGACGCGAGCTTCACGGAAGACGATGCGGGCGGTCTTCTCATCGACCGCTTTGGTCTGCTCGCGGTCGAGGCTGTCGAAGTAGGAAGAGAACTGCATCGACGGTTCGTCGAGGATTTTCTCCAGCGTGAAAACGACGTCCGCAGCGGTGACCGGCATGCCATCGCTGAACGTCGCCCGCGGGTCGATGTGGAGAACATACGTCTTTCCTCCGTCCGCGATCTCCCAGCGCGCAATGGTGCCGGGAATCGGATTCAGGTTCGCGTCGAAGTCGATCAACGGGTCGTAGATGTATTGCAGGACCTGCCGCTCATCTTCCGCGCTCTGGAGGAGGTAGTTCAGCGTACTGACGTCTGCTTCCATGCGACGGATCAGCCGGCCGCCGACGCGAGGGCCGGGGGCCGCGGTCGTCGTCGTCGCGGCGGTCGCTGCCGGAGCAGGCGGGATCGGAGTCTCGCGTCTGCAGGCGGCAACCAGAGAGCCGGCGGCGAGCAGGAGCGTCGCAAGCTTGCGCATGACGCGCATTGTAGTGCCTGGGACCGGCACGCCCGGCAGCGCTGCTTAGGATCGCCTGCGGCAGGCTTTCGGCGTGCATTCCTGCTCTCCGCGCCTCTCGCCCGTGTAGACTGCGCTCGAGCCCCCACATTGATCATCGCAGCGAAGATTGCACTCGTCGTCGTCGCGCTTCTGCACGTATTATTTCTGGTGCTGGAGATGTTCTTGTGGAACACGCCGCGCGGTCGCCGGATCTTCGGGCTGACGCCCGAGCTCGGGGACGCGACTGCGAAGCTCGCGGCCAATCAGGGTCTCTACAACGGATTCATCGCGGCAGGCCTTTTGTGGAGCGCGTTCGGGACGTTCGCCGGGAATGACGCAATCCGTGTGCAGCTCTTTTTTCTCGGGTGCGTAATCGTCGCCGGCGTCTTCGGCGGCCTGACCACGAAGCGCTCCATTCTCTGGATGCAGGCGCTCCCGGGGACCATCGCCGTTGCGCTGGTCTGGCTCTCGCGGTAACGCTGAGCGGCGGTGTTCTGCCGCGCAGACTCCTACCGCATGGACGGGATGTTACTCCGTTCCGATCACCCACTTCTCGTACAGGTCGCCCGGCAATTCGCGCACGAATCTGGAGGGCTCCATGAGCACGTCCATCCCCGAGCGGTCGCGGGCCATGACCGGAAATACGAGATAGAGCTCCTGCATCGCACGCGTCACGGCAACGTAGAAGAGGCGGCGTTCCTCCTCTTCGCCCGGGATCACCAGCACCTGCGCGTCGTCCGTCGCGCTGGCGCCCTCCAGTAGCGGAAGCGCCTCGTGCATGCAGTTTGCCGGCACGCGGATGATTCCGCCGGGCACGCGCAGCGCGCGTTGCGAAGGGAAGCGTCCGTCGGCCAGCCAGATGACGAACACCGCCCGCCACTCCAGCCCCTTGGCCTGATGCACGGACGACAACACGATCTTCTCGTCCTCGGGACCCACCACCGCCACGTCCTCGCCGGCAATTGGATTCGCGAGGGCCACCTCGTCGAGGAAGTTCCCGACGTCTTCGTAGCGCAGCGCGTACTGCGAAAGCTGCTCGAGGTCGTCGAGGCGCGCCTGAGCGTTGGGGAACTTCGTCCGCGCGTAGTCGTTGTAGCCGCGCTCCACCACGAGGCGGATGGTCTCGGACGGATTGCGCTTCATGGCGTCGACAGAGATGAGGCGCAGAACGTCGCGCAGGCTGTCGAGCGATCCCGCTACACCACGCCCCGGCGGGTACGCTCCCGCCGCGGGCCCCCGCAGATACGCCTCCAGCGGATTCGATGCGGTGCTGATCCTGGCCCACACCTCTGCTGCACTCTTCTCGCCGATCTTGGGATAGAGCTTGAGCATCCGTTTCCACGACAGCTCGTCGCGCGGGTTGGTCACCACCTTGAGGTAGGCGAGGACGTCCTTGATGTGCGCCTGTTCGAAGAAACGCACGCCCGATCGGATCTCATAAGGAATCAGCCTTCGCGAAAGCTCCATCTGCAGCTCCAGCGACTGGTAGTGCGAGCGATAGAGGACGGCGATGTCGCTCAGCTTTTCCCCTTCGTCCCGCAGCTCGAGGATGCGCTGGGCGATGAAGGTGGCCTGCTCGAACACGTCGTCGACGCCCACCACCGCCGGGTCGGGGCCATCCCCTCGCACCGCCACCAGTTCCTTCCGGAACTGAAAGCGGTTCATGGCGATGGACGCGTTGGCCAGGTTCAGGATCTGCCGGGTGGAGCGATAGTTCGTTTCCAGTTTGTGAATGGTGGCGTCGGCGAAGCGCAGCGGAAAGGTGAGGATGTTCTCGAACGACGCGCCGCGGAAGGAGTAGATGGACTGCGCGTCGTCGCCGACCACCATCAGGTTGCGGCGTTCCGCGGCCATGCCGTCGATGATGTCGGCCTGCAGCTTGTTCGTGTCCTGATACTCATCGACGAGGATGTACCGGAAGCGCCGCTTGAGGGCGGCAGAGACGTCCGCGTGATCGTCGAGAAGCACCTTCCAGAACACCAGCAGGTCGTCGAAGTCCATCGCATTTGCGTCCCGCTTGCGGTCCTTGTAGCGCCGGAACACATTCACGATCTCGTCGCCATACATCATGAAGTGCGGGTAGTTCTGCTCGAGGTGCAGCTCGAGCGGCGTGCGCGTGTTGATGAGGAAGGAGTAGATGTCCAGGAGCACGTCCCCTTTGGGGAAGCGCTTCTCCAGAGTCTTGATGCCGAGGGAGGAGATGGCGGACTCCATCATCTCTTTGGCGTCTTCGGTGTCGAGGATGCCGAAATTCGAGCGATAGCCGATCGAGTCCGCGTACTTGCGCAGCAGCCGGTTGCCGATCGAGTGAAACGTGCCGCCCCAGATGCGCCGCGTATCCGTGCTGACCAGCTCTTCGACGCGACTGAGCATCTCGCGAGAGGCTTTGTTTGTAAACGTCACGATGAGGATGTCCGCGGGATCGACCCCGTCTTCGATGAGCCGCGACACGCGATAGGTGAGGGCGCGTGTTTTCCCGCTGCCTGCGCCGGCGATCACGAGCATCGGCCCCGGGCCCGCCATCACCACCTCGAGCTGCTCCGGATTGAGCTTCTCCTCGTAAGCGACCTTGTATTGCTTCTGCGGTTTCTCGGGACGCTTGAGGGTGTACTTGCGGACCTTGGTGGACATCGACTGGCGAAGCGTAGCATTCGGTTGGCGGTTGGCGGGACGACGAACCTTGGTTGTTGTCAGTTGTCGGTTGTCAGTTGTCCGTGACGCCGTGTGAAGGTCTAAGATCAACGAATCGGGACAGACTCTTAGCGGCTAGGTAATTCGACGGTGCTGCGCCGATGCGCGAAAATCTCAGACAACCGACAACCGACAACCGACAACTGACAACAGGTACAACCGCCAACCGCCAACTATGATGCTGGCAGGACCGCCTCTCCGCGCGCGCTTGCCGCTGGTGACCTTCGCAGCGGCAGCACTGCTCCTCGGGGAGCGGGCCAGCGCCGTCGTCGTCATCGGGGGCGTCCTGGTTCTTGCAAGCGTTCTCGTCGCGCAGTACGCGCCCGCAGCAGCCCGGCCACCACTGGAGGAAGCATGAATCGTCGTCTGATCGTCCTGCTCGTCTTGTCGAGTCTCACCGCCTATTCCTGCGCGAACAGCGCCTCGAATGCGGCCAGCCAGATACGCACCGGGGAGCTCCCGGCCTACGCGGGAGGAATTGCCGACTCTCTGCCGGTCGGCGTCATTCCGGACGCGAATCTTCGGGACAACGGGCGCAACAAAGACATCCGACTGAGCATCGAGTACCCGGTGCGGCCGGCGGGGCCACATCCGCTGATCGTCTTCTCGCCGCAGTTCCGCCTGACCAATCGCGACTATGTAGGACTGAGCTCCTTCTGGGCGAGCAGGGGCTACGTCGTCATCCGTGCGTCGCACGCGGACACCGGGGAGGAATCGAGCCAGACGCCTGCGGACTGGCGCAATCGGGTGCGCGACCTCACCTACGTTCTCGATTCCCTCCCGCAGCTGACGCAGCGGTACCCCGAGCTGGGGGGAAAGATTGACGAGACGAAGATTGCCGTGGCCGGGCACGGGTACGGCTCATTCGCGGCCTTGCTCCTCGGCGGCGTGCAGACGTTCCCCGGTGCAGTGCGCTATGCCGACCCGCGCATCAAAGCCGTCATCGCGATCTCGCCGCCGGGCGTGTCGGAAACCCGCGGCCTGACCCGCGAATCGTGGGCAAACGTCACCGTCCCAGTGTTATTCCTCACCGGAAACGCCGATCAGGGAGCTCTGGAATCGGAGACGCCGGAATGGCGTCGTGAAGCCTTCGCTCTGGCTCCGGCAGGCGACAAGTGGCTGGTCGTCCTGCAGGGCGCGCGGCACGGCACGTTCACTGGCCGTTTTGATGGCATGCTCGATGCCGCAGCGCGTGAACGCGCGCGCACTCGTGGAGATGTCATTCGTCCCGAGGATACGAACGTGACGCGAGACGGGCAGCGGATCTCGCGTGAGGAGAGTGTGGCGTTCCGCCAGCAGGACGTGTTCAACACAGGTCGCGGCATCGCGCTGGCGTTCCTCGACGCCTATCTGCGCGCGGACGCCGAGGGACGGAAGGCGCTGGAGAACGCCGGTACGCGCGCCGGAACAATTCTGGAGAGGAAGTAAGCATGGATCTCTCGAGCGCAAAAGTACTGGTGACCGGTGGCTCGTCCGGGATCGGACTGGCCACCGCTCGCGCACTGCGCGAGAAGGGGGCGCAGGTCGCCATCTGCGGCCGCGACGAAGCGCGTCTGCGTCATGCCGCCGAAGCGATCGGCGCGCTGGCCATCCACGCGGACGTGGCCATCGAGAGCGACGTCGTAAACATGGTCCGGCAGGTCATCGAGACATTCGGCGACTACGACGTGCTGATCAACAACGCCGGCTTCGGGACGTTCGCTTCGCTACTCGACACCGACCTCGGCGCGATGCAGCGCGTTTACGCCACGAACGTCTTTGGTGCGATGCTCGTAGCGCGGGAGTCGGCGCGTCACTTCGTGTCGCGATCACGGGGGAACATCGTCAACGTCGCATCGACTGCTGGCCAGCGCGGTTTCGCGGGCGGCACTGCATACTCATCGAGCAAGTTCGCTCTCTCCGGGCTTACCGAATGCTGGCGTGCCGAGTTGCGCATGCACAACATCCGCGTCATGCAGATCAACCCCAGCGAGGTGCAGACGGACTTCGTGGCGTCTTCGGGCAGACCGCTGCGAGAGCCCAGCGAGCGCAAGCTGCAGGCCGAGGACATTGCGCACATCATCGTGGCCATGCTGGAGCTGTCCGACCGCGGCTTTCTGCCCGAGACCTCGGTCTGGGCGACGAATCCTGACTAGAGGCCTCGAGAGTCAGAGCTCATCGCAGATGAGTCGAGTTTTCTTCAGGAGCTTCGAGTCGCGGATGAGCAACTCCAGTCCTCACTCCATTCGACGAGACCCATCCCATCGAGATCCTTCTCCCCCGCGCACGGGGGAGAAGGGTCTCGATGGGGGAGAGTGTCGCGAGACCCGCTCGGTCTGAGGCGAAGCCTCGTTAGGAGTCGGCGCGCAGAAACCCTCCTCAGACAATGAGCATCGCGGTGGGGGAGCACCCAGCGCTGCCAGCGGTGCCGGTCTGGGCGGCGTGCGGCGGCCAAGCCGGCGGAAGCCCGCGCCCGCGTGTTCCCATTGATGCGATGATCCGCCGGTGATTCTCGCCAGCGTCCTCGCCATCGTTCTCTACATTGGCGCGTCGATCGCGATCGCGGCGCTGTGGAACCACTTCTTCCGGTCCGTTCCCTGGCGAACGGTGGCGCTGTTCGCGGTGCTCTCCGCGACGTTCCTGGCCCCGACGCTCTTCACGAGCAAAGTGGACATCCCGGCGGGCCTTGCTTTTCACGGATATCCCTGGAAGGTGACGGGAGGATCTCCCGTCCAGGCGAACACCGGCATCGTGTTCACGCAGCTCGCGCCATGGACGAGCGTAGCGCGCGACCAACTGAGGTCGGGGACTCTGCCGCTGTGGAGACGCCACGCAGCCGGGGGCGCTCCGCTGCTGGCGAACCAGCAGACTGCGATCTTTCACCCCTTCACCCTGCTCGGACTCATGCTTCCGGTCGGGAAGGCTTTCACGCTCTCGGCGGCCCTTCGCCTGTATGTGGTCCTCTTCTTCACCTTCGTGCTTCTGCGGGGATGGGGTCTGCGCGACGCGGCGTCGATCTTCGGGGCCACGGCCTACGCTTTCTGTACGTTTCACATCGTCTGGCTGCTTTTCCCCCTCGGCCTGGCGACGATGATGCTGCCCGCGGCCATGGCGGGTGCCCGCGAGCTCATGGAGACGCGCACGCGGGCCGCGTATGGACTGCTCACGTCCGGCCTGGCGCTGGCCGTGCTGGGGGGACATCCCGAGTCCGCGCTTTGGGTGTGGATCATCACGGTTGCCTTCGTGATGTACTGCGCGCGCACGGATTGGCGCCGGATCCTGCTCGCCGCGACAGCGTTCGTCGTGGCCGCATTGCTGACAGCATTCTCGTGGTATCCCACGTTGGGCGCACTGCAGACGACCGAGCGGTTCCGCAACTTCCACAAGACCGAGGCGAACCCCGCCGATCACGGCCTTTCGTATGAGTGGCTGTTGCCGCTCGTGACTCCGAACGTCCTCGGCAATCCGGTGGACGGAACGTACGCTCCACCGCGCGGCGCGCATCCCGCGGTTCTCAACGACTATGGCGAAGTGGCGTCGAGCTACGCGGGGCTGCTCACGCTCGCACTGGCGCTGTCGGCGGTGTTCGTGTCCCGCAAACGGCCGATGTTCTTCGCCCTCGGGCTGATGGTCTTCGCGCTGTTCACCATCGCGGAAGTGCCGTTGTGGCGCGATGCGATCCGCGCTGTGCCGCTCGCCGGAGTGAGCCTCCTTCAACGTCTGCGCGTGTTCTGGGACCTCGGCGTGTGCATCGCCGCGGCGGTTGCGCTGGATGCTTTCCTGGAGCGGCGGCGCGCGGCCTATGCGGCGATCCTCGCATGCGGCATCGCCGTGCTCGCGATTTACGCGATTCGGCAGCCGGAGTTCCTGACGCGGCCTCTGACGATCGTGCAACTGGTGACGCCACTGCTGACGCTCGTGGTGTTTGCCCTGCGTCCGGCGGTATCCCTGGCGACCGCGCTGGTGCTCGTCGATCTCGTCGTCGCCACCTGGCGATACAACCCGCCGGGGAAGCCGGAAGACGTTTATCCCGTGACAGGCGCGATTCGTTTCATGCAGGGCAGCCAGAAGCCGTTCCGGATGGCGGCGATGGGATCGTCATTCGCGCCTGAGACGCCGTCCTGGTACGGGCTGGAGGACATCAAGACGACAGATCCTGTGCAGCATTTCGCTTTCATGTTCCTGTTGCGCGGCTATCTGGACGTGGAGCCGGACTCGCCGGACCTCGTGATTCGCAACGTGGAGCGCGCCTGGCTCGATTACCTCAACGTGCGCTTCCTGTATGTGCCGGCCGACCAGGAAGTGAGGGCCGCGGGATTCGTCGAGCGTTACCGGGGGCCGGACGGCGTCGTTCTCGAGAACACGGAAGTGCTGCCGCGCTACTTCTTTGTGAGGACGGTCCGCGTCGAGCCGGATCTCGGGATGACCGTTGCACGGTCACGCTTCATCACGGACTTCCATACCGATGCGCTGGTCGACAGCAAACCACCCCACGTGCCCGTGTCGTTTCGCGGAGGGAGCGTGCGGATCGTCTCCTACGGTGACAGCCGGACGATCCTGAACGTCGAAAGCGAGGGCTGGAACCTGCTGGTGACGAGTGACACTCACTGGCGCGGGTGGCGAGCAACGGTGAATGGCAGGCGGGAACCGGTCGTCACGGTCAACGGCGCGTTCGCCGGACTCTTCGTGCCTCCGGGCCCAGCGAGGGTGGAGTTGTGGTACTGGCCGGATGAAGTCACTCACGGTTTGATCGCGGCAGCGGCCGGTCTGGCGTTGCTCCTGCTGGTCGTGAAATCTGCTGGTCGCTGAGTCGGGGGGACGCGTTCATCGCACCGGGTGTGGACAACCCGATCCACAGGCTATCATCGCGGCGCTGATGTCGGACTCAATCGATGAAACATCGTCTCCTCCAGCGTGGAAAGCCCGCATTCACAATGAACAGCTCCAGCTGATCGGCACTGCGGTGCGGGTGACCGGCGAAGGGATCGCCATTCTTACGCCGGCGGTCGAGGCGGCGGGTCCGCGGATCGCATTCGTGAATGACGGCTTCTGCGCAATCTACGGCCGCCGCCGCGAAGACGTCATCGGCCAGACCGCGGAGATCTTCGCCATCGTCGAGAGGCAGCAGGCCATCGCGGACGCGCTCCTGCAGCATATATTCGAAGGGCGGCCATTCTCGGCCGAGGCCACGGCGGTCCGGGCAGGGGGCGCGGAGTTCGAGCTCGACGTCCGGCTCGTGCCTGTCGAGGATGGCGGACAGCTCACGCACTGGGTGGCTTTTCTCCGCGACGTCACGTTGATGCGTCACGAGGTGCTCTCTCTTCGTCATCAGGCAACGCACGATGCTCTCACCGGCCTGCCGAACCGCACCATGCTTTTCGACGCCTTGGAGATGGCTCTCGATAGCGCCCGCGGCAACGGCTCCGTGCTGGCGCTTCTGCTGATGGACCTGGATCGCTTCAAAGAAGTGAACGACACCCTCGGGCACTACTTCGGGGACGCACTGCTCCAGCAGGTCGCGTTTCGCCTGCGCAATCAGCTCCGCGGCGACGACGTGGTCGCGCGTCTGGGTGGCGACGAGTTCGCGGTGGTCATGCCGCAGGCCATCGACGCGAACAACGTGGCCGCCTCCGCCCGGCGCATCCTGGACACTCTCGAGCAGCCATTCGTCATTGAGGGGCAGGTTCTCGAAGTCGGCGCGAGCATCGGCATCTCGCTGTTCCCGGAGCATGGGTCCGACGCCCGCACGCTTCTCCGTCGCGCGGACGTGGCCATGTATGCGGCGAAGCAGAAGCAGAGCGGTTTCAGTTTTCACAGAGATGGCCACGAGTCGCGGTCGCCCGATCAGCTGGGCCTGGTCGTCGAGCTGCGCCACGCTGTGGAGCGTGGCGAGCTCATCGCGTATTACCAGCCGAAGCTGCACATGCGCAGCGGGATCATGACCCGGGCCGAAGTGTTGATGAGGTGGGAGCATCCTGTGCGCGGACATGTCATGCCCAATGAGTTCATCCCTCTGGCAGAGCGGACCGGCCTGATTCGGGGGATGACCGACTGGGTGCTCGACCACGCCATTGGACAGTGTCGCGTATGGATCGACGCAGGCGCGCCGATTCACATCGCGGTCAATGTCTCCGCGCGCAGTCTGCTCGATCAGACGTTGCCGGGAACCGTGCAGAGAGCGCTCGAACGGTGGGGGGTCGACGCTCGCTTCCTCAAGATCGAGATCACCGAGAGCAGCATCATGGCGGATCCCGCGCACGCACTGGCGATTCTGGCCATGCTGCAGTCGATGGGCGTGCGACTGTCCGTAGACGACTTCGGCACGGGGTACTCCTCGCTCACGCATCTGCGCGAGCTGCCGATCGATGAGATCAAGATCGACAAGTCCTTCGTGATCGGGATGCGCACCAGCGACGCCGATGCCGCGATCGTGCGCACCGTGATCGACCTCGCGCACAATCTGGGCAAGCAGGTCTGCGCCGAGGGAGTGGAGGACGAGGCTACGTACCAGCGGCTTGCGAAGATGGGGTGCGATCTGGCGCAGGGGTACTGGATCGCCCGGCCGCTTCCGGCAGCAGAGTTGATGGACTGGCTGGTCAAAACACGATGGGGTCTGGATCGGAACCGGTAGCTGGTCCGCAACGGGCTGGCAGGGGGCGTCGTCGAACTACTTGCTCTTGACCCGGATTCTGGCGCGTTCCGACTTTTCGATGCGCCTCATTTCCGCGTTCATGGTTCGTTGGGTGCGCCAGGCGCGAAACGGAGTCGCCAGACTGACCCCGGTCAGCACGAAGGGATCCGGCATCTCGCGGTTCGTCACGGCGCGCGTGCCGGAAAACGGGAGCATGAGAGACCCCACATGCCAGGTCGTTCCGAGCGCTCGAAACTCGACGCCTCCCATGGTGAAGCGCATGTTGCCTTCGCGCTCCGGGATGGGTGGAATCCCCATCACGAATCGCTGCAGCGAATCGCGCGAGTAGTCGGGCGGCGGCTGCTGGTCCTGGGCGAGTGCAGGGAGCGCTGCGAGAAGGGCGAGAATCGCAGAGACGGTTTTCATGGAGAGGCGAATGCTCCTCACTCCTACGACGAAAGACTAACGCAAAAGTTCGTCCAGAAGGGAGGGTGCCCCGACGCTGTGTCCGTTACTTCACCAGCCGCAGCTCGCGGATGAGCAGCTCGAGGTGTTCCCGTCCCAACCGGGACCAGACGTTGTAGAGACAGTCCTGCCCCTGGATCCGCAGATACGCGAGCTGGTTCGGTCCATTGCCGCCCTCCGGACCATATTCGACTTTACTGCCATCGGCCCACTCATAGGCATAAGGCCATTGGTTGTACGAGGGCTCGCCAGCTTTCACACCCGCACCCGCGACCCCGAACGCACTGCGCAGGTTCGGCAGATCGTAGGCAACTGCCCATCCGCCGGAGAAGTTCGCGGCCCGCGGCGTCCCATTCTCCCCGGCGGTGCCGGCCGAGATCGGCGCGATCACTGCGCAGGTCGCGCGGTTCTCCGCCTTCTCCCACTGGGTGACGTACACGGCCGGAACCGACCCGCGTGCGAGAGGAGGGCTGCGCCACGGCGCCTCCTTTGGCTGCGGGCTCGTCGACGCACAGGCGGCGAGAAGGAATAGCGATACGACTGCAGCGTGCGCAGAGATCTTCATGTCCATCCTCAATCCCGTTCTCAGTGCAGGAACATTGGAGTGCCCATCACTTCCGCGACTTTCGGCCGGTACTCGGATGCATCGTAGAAGCGCGCCACGTCGACACGCTTCTTGCCGTCGCCGCTGAGCATGATCGGGATGGCGTTGTAGCGCCCGTCCACGACCGCGACCATCAGGCCGGTCTCCCCGCGGCGGAGCAGGTCCGCAGCAAGGGATCCATAGTTGCGCGCCACGATGAGGTCCAGCGAGTCGGGCGCGCCGGAGCGCATCAGGTAGGCCAGGCGCTGATAGATCACTTTCTCGTGGCCGCGCTGTTCGAGATGCTCGGCGAGCGCTCCACCGATCCCGCCCAGTTTGCGCTGGCCGGACGCATCCGCCTCGCCACTCTCCACGGTCAGACCGGTCGTCGTTCGCGCACCCTCGGAGATCGCCACCACGGCGTAGTTGCTCGGGTTATCCGCCTTGTCGCGCACGAGCATGTCGTACATGAGATCGGGATCGAATGGCACCTCGGCGATGATGGCGCGGTCGACGCCGGCCAGGTACGAGGCGAGCAGGCAGGTCTCGCCGGAGTTGCGGCCGAACAGCTCGACCACGAGGAAGCGTTCGTGGGATCCGGCGCTCGTCCGCAGGTCGTTGATGAACATGACCGAGCGGGTCACCGCGGTCGAGAATCCGAGACAGTAGTCCGTGCCATAGACGTCGTTGTCCATGGTCTTGGGAATGGCTACGATCGGCACGCCCTCCTGATGCAGGCGTCGCGAGAAGGTCAGTGTGCCGTCGCCGCCGAGAGAGACCAGAGCGTCGAGTCGAAGAAATTCGATGACCCGCAACGCGGCGGGAGTGAGGTCGTAGCGTCCCCGCTCATCGGGCTCGCCACGCTCGGTGACGAGATGCGGCGGGATGTCTTCGGCCTTGGTGATCGAAGGATTGATGCGTGAGGTGTGCAGAATCGTTCCGCCGGTGCGGTCGATCGCGCGTGTGAGGACCTTGTTCAGCGGGAGGATCCACGCGGAGTTGTCCGTCGCGGCGTCGGGAATGATGTTCAGCAGGGAAGCCCACCCGCGCCGCAGGCCGATGACCTCGCAGGGCTGGTCGAGCATCCGCCAGACGAAAGCCTTGATCGCGGCGTTGAGTCCGGGAACGTCGCCGCCGCCGGTGAGGATCCCGATGCGTTTCATGGCTGTCTGCTAGCCCGCATTGGATACGGGCTCGCGCAGTCGATGCTGCGCCTTGGCTTCGCCCTCGGGAAAGAACACCACCTTCAGGGCTTCGTGACGGTCGAATCTGCCGATGCCCTCGTGGAAATCGACGAGGGAGTCGTAGGTGGCCTGCACCACCCACTCGACGTCGAGGCCGGAGCGGAGCATTCCGAGCATGCGCTGCCAGGTGGAGTACATCCGCCGGCCGATGATGCCATGCATGGTCACGCCCTTGAAGATCACGTTGCGTGTGTAGTCATCGATGGTGACGGAGTGACCAGCCGGGAGGCCCAGGAGCGAGAGCGTGCCGCCCATGCGGACGATGTCCAGTCCGAAATTGATCGCGGTCGCCGAGCCGGACATCTCGCACACGACGTCGACGCCGACGCCATCCGTCAGGGTATCGATGGCCCGCTTCACGTCTTCTGGATCGCTCGTGCGGACGTTGAACGTGTGCAGGTTGTCGAAGTTCCTCGCCGCGGCCCAGCGCCTCGCCGTCTCGAGGGCGTGATCGTTGATGTCGGTGACGATGACCACGGAGGCGCCGCTGTGCCTGGCGATCGCAGCCGACATGGCTCCGATCGGCCCGAAGCCGGTGATGGCCACCGACTTCCCGGCGAGGTCCACGACCTGAGTGGTGTGCACGGCGTTGCCCAGCGCGTCCAGGAAGGCACCGACGCGCAGCGGAACGAATGACGGCAGCTTGATCACGTTCTCGGCGGGCACCTTCACGAACTCGGCGAAACATCCGTCCTCGTGCAGACCGTAGATCTTCGTGCGGATGCAGATGTGCCCATTCCCGGAACGGCACTGCGGGCACTCGCCACAGATCACATGCATCTCGGCCGCGACATAGTCGCCGGCGGCCAGCGTGCCTTCGTGCGAGCGTTCCGCGTCCTCCCCGATTTCCTCGACGAAACCGCAGAACTCGTGGCCGTAGGTGCGCGGAGGTTGTACGGACGCGCGGATCGATGGGTCCCAGTGATAGATGTGTTTGTCGGTGCCGCACACCGCGGTCGCCGCCACGCGGATCAGTACTTCACCGCGGCCAGGACGCGGGACCGGACACTCGCGGACAGCGGTGCCCTCGGGACCATCGAGAGGAGCGTATTTGACGACGGCAATCATGGTTTCGAGCGCGGGCGGCAGACGATGAATCCCGGAAGCGAATCGGGCCGGATGCTATCACCGTTCATTCGTCCGCCCGTCGCTGTGCGCTCTCCACTTCCAGCCCGGCGATGAGCTCCGAAACGCCTTGGATCAGTGTTTCGGCATCGCGGTCATACAGGTCTTTGTGGAGCGCGTCGTCGACGACGAGCAGGCGCTTCGGTGAAGGGCAGGCCTTCAAGATCTCATGCGCCATCGAGAAGGGGACCACCTCGTCCGCCGTCCCGTGCATGACCAGGAGAGGAACGTCGAGTTTACGGATGACACCCATGGTGTCGAACAGTCCGCCGGCCAGGAGATGCATCGGCACGCGCGGGTACATCACCCGGCTGAGGTCTGTGAGAGTGGTGAACGTCGACTGCAGGATGAGCGCGTCGAAGCGATGCCGTCGAATCACCTGCGCTGCGATCGCTCCGCCAAGGGAGAAGCCGTAGAGGATGGAGGGGAGATCTCTCGGCCGGATTGCGTCGTGAAATCGCGACGCGGTCACGCCGTCTGCGATCACGCCCCGATACGTCGCCCGTCCGCTGCTCCTGCCGAATCCGCGATAGTCGAAGAAGAGGATGCTGAGGCCCGCGGCCAGAAGGTGCGGAATGACATCCGCGCTCTTGGTGAGGTTGCCGGTGTTGCCGTGGCAGAACACGCCGCTGGCTTTCGGGTTCGCGGCGCGGCAGTACCACGCGTGCAGGCGCTCACCATCAGGCGTGTCGATCCACAACTCTTCGACCGTACCGCCCGGGATGCCGTAGTCGGAGGGCTCCCAGCTGCGCAGCGGCTCGCGATGGGGGTCGAAGATCTGAGACTGACGGTAAATGCGCCGCCCAAGGTCCAGCACGGCCAGTGCGGCGCCACCGAGGAGCCAGGGGAGAGCTGCCTCGGCGAGACCTGCCTTTCCTTTGCGACGCGAGGACATTCGTCCGCGAGGGTAGCAAGAGTTTTGCCGTGCTACAGTTCGCCACGATGCCGTTCGTCGAGTCCCGCGCGCGCGTACGGTACAAAGAGACCGACCAGATGGGCATCGC
>JANMSA010000233.1:0-1749 GCA_031388865.1 Acidobacteriota bacterium
GGCGTCCTGGTTGCGCGGGAGAAAAATGCCTCCCGGGAGAAGACTGCGTCGCGGGAGAACGATGCTACGCGCGAACCGAATGCGCACGGGAGAGTGGACCCCGGCGGGTCAACAACCAGCCCGGCGGCGGCGCGCGCAGATACTGTCCAGCCGCTCTATCGCGAGCTCGAAGCAGGCGAGTCCCGCACTGAAGGACTTCTCGAGCGCCTGGCATGCGCCCCCAGCCGCGTCGTCGCTTCCCTTCGCACGGGCGGCGCCGTCGCCGAGTTCGAGGCGCGCGCAATCGAAGCCATCGACTTCATCTCGTACCGCTCCGACCTGACCGGGGAGATCCGGTGCGGGCCGCGTACGCCTCCGGACCACGTCTATGTCACGTGGCGCCCGGCGCCGTCCTCAGCGCGCGGGATGCTCGTCGCGATCGAGTTCCTGCCGCGCTGACGCTATACTGGACGTTCTTCGGGCCGGAGTGGTGAAACTGGCAGACGCGCGGAACTCAAAATTCCACCCCGGCCCTATTCACACCCGATCGCAAGTGATCACAACCCTGTAAACATCGGCCCGAATCGCGCCGACCCGCGGAATGTGCGTGTCTCTGCGCGGCCGTTTCACACGGGGTATTGCACATCTTTTTCACACGTGGCGTAGCCAAGCCCGGAGCGACAACGGGAGTCGCAGGTCTGTGACCTACCCTGACAACACCTTCCGCGACACTCCGCAAAGCAGAAGGAGACCAGATGCCCTATTTTAAATAACCGCAAAAGCACCCTTGTTCGCCCGCTCCCACGTGGCTACACTCGGTGGACCGGCAGGGAGATCCTCGCGCGCCTTCGGTCGGGTCGAATCTGGGACGTCGATTCGATCGCCCCTGCCGACGATCAATTCCCTCTTCTTCACGTCGAGTGGCACGAAGGGCACGGATTCGTCATTCAGTGCTACGAAGATGAGCACGCGTGGAGCGATTTCCTGCTGGCTGGTCCTCGTTGCGGGCCTCCCACGATCGAAATCAATCTCGGAGGACAGGCGCTCGAACGATGGCCATCGGAGTTGTTGAGGACCTTGCTCGTCAGTGCGCCGCGGCTCATCGGGGCGCTTCTAAAGCAATGCGAGCATGGCTGCGGGTTCCAGTTGCCGTACTGCTCGGTGCGGGCTGCGGCTGCATGAACGCGCCAGGCTCCGGTCCCCCAGTCGAGTGGTTTCCGTTACAGCGAGAACTGTCCGTCCACGATCTGAATGGCCTGCGCGCATCATTTACGCCGACGCTCTCTGGAGAATACTCGACAACATTGAGCTTCCGTCAGCCGATGCCAGACGTCGAGATTCGTGATCTCGTGAACCGTTCGGCCAGCGGCATCGGAATCGACGAGACCCCTGTGCAATTCGACTTCGAGTGGCGCGTCCTCCGTGACGAGAAGGTCGTGGCCCGTGGGACAGGCCGGCGCGGCGCGACCGGAGTCGTCGACACGGGCTCCGAAGGACTCGGCGGCGGACCTCTGAAGAGCCGGGCGCTCGTATTCGGTAAGTTCACCGCGGAGGCTAATCGAATTTACACGATCGAGTTGCACCCTGGTGCCGAATTGGCTCCCGTCTTGAGGTCTAATCCGCAGCTTGAGGTCATGCTTGACCCGAGCTCGAGGCGCTGAAGCGTCATCTTGAACGAACGAGTATGGCGGCGCGGGCCTGTGCTCACCGAGCCGGAGCAGCAGATGTAGAGCGGCCACCCACACCAGAGTGTGCTGGAGGAGGAGCAGG
>JANMSA010000247.1:0-6290 GCA_031388865.1 Acidobacteriota bacterium
CGTCCAGGCGACGAACCGCCAAGCAACCAGCAACCAGCAACTCACCACGGATGGCAAACGGCGACCAGTCCACGAACCGGCAGACAACCGACAACCGAGAACCGACAACTGCCGCGAGAGACGGCTACCGGTCGCGATCGAGCACGAAGTCCAGCGCCAGTTCCAGCGCTTCCCGTGCGGGGGAGGGGGTGAACGACTCCAGGGCCGTGCGCGCCCGGTTCGCGTACTCCCGCGCGATCTCGCGGGTCTGGTCGAGCGTGTCGTAGCGGTTCACGATCGACACGATCTCCGATGGGTCGAGATCCTCGAAGGACCTCTGCGATGCGATTCGGGCAATGATGTCGCGCTCGCGTGGGGTCGCGCGAGGCATGGCCAGAATCAGTGGCAGCGTGACCTTACCTTCCTTCAGGTCCGACAACGTGGGCTTGCCGAGAACCTCCGTGCTGGAGGTGAAGTCGAGCAGATCGTCGATGAGCTGAAAGCAGATGCCGAGATTGTAGCCGTAGGCGTGCAGCGCGGCGGTGCCGGCTTCGGGAAGGTTCACGAAGCATCCGGGAATGCGGCAGGTGGCGCCGAACAGCGCGGCTGTCTTGCGTCCCACGATGTCGAAGTAGTCATCGGCGGTGAGATCGACCCTGCCGTTGTGTTCGGTGCCGAGGATCTCGCCTTCGATCATCTTGATCGTGGCGTCGGAGAGCAGTCGCAGGATCTCCAGGTTCCCTTCTGCCAGGGCCATGGCCATCGAGTGCATGAAGATGTAGTCGCCGACGAGCACGGTGAGGTTGTTGCCCCAGCCGTAGTTGATCGAAGTACGTCCGCGGCGCACGTCGGCCTCGTCGATGATGTCGTCGTGAACGAGCGTGGCCGTGTGAATGAATTCGACCACCGACGCGTACACCACGTCCTGATAGCCGTCGTAGTGAAGCATCTTCGAGACGAGCAGCAGCAGGGCAGGACGAATTCGCTTCCCGCCTCCGCCGAGGATGTGATCGCCGACGTCGCGGATGGTGATGATCTTCGACTGGAAATTGCGACGCAGTTCCTCCTCGACCAGCTCGAGCCTGGGGCCCAGCAGCTCGAGAAGACGGTCCGTATAGGCCGTCTGCCCGTTGAAAGTGCGAGGAGCGGTCACGGGGCGAAGAATAGTCGATCCTCAGTCGTCCGCTCAACCGCGGTAGTTCGTGAACTGCAGGGGGATCCCGAAGTCATTCCCCTTGAGGAGAGCCATCGCCCGCTGGAGGTCGTCCTTGCTGCGGCCGACGACGCGGACCTGGTCCGACTGGATCGAGGCCTGGACCTTCACCTTGGCGTCCTTGATCGTCCGCACGATCGCCTTCGCTTTCTCGATTTCGATGCCCTGGACGATCTTC
This sequence comes from Acidobacteriota bacterium, assembly GCA_031388865.1. Taxonomy (GTDB): domain Bacteria; phylum Acidobacteriota; class Thermoanaerobaculia; order Gp7-AA8; family Gp7-AA8; genus QHVT01. The sequence goes on from JANMSA010000247.1 coordinate 1,371, forward strand.
GCCTTCTGGCGGATCGTTCCCATCTGCGCAGGTTCCAGCTTCCCGTACTCGAGCGCCTTCAGCGCGACGTGGCGCTTGACCAGCTTCGACTCCAGGATGTCCTTCACGCTGATCAGCTTCCCCTCATCGTCACTGTGAAGAATGATCTCTTCGGCGGTGAGCTCGATGGAGCTCTTGCTTCCCTTGAAGTCGAAACGCTGCGCCAGTTCCTTCTGCGCCTGCAGAATGGCGTTCGCCACTTCCTGCATGTCGGTCTTGGACACGACGTCGAATGAGAACTCCTGAGCCATCGCGATCTCCCGAGAGGTTGCTGGTTTCTGGTTCTGGTTGTCTGCGGCGCAATCGCCCGGACGGCACTCCGCGAGGAAAGAGCAACCAGGAACCAGCAGCGCGCGGAGCGCTTACTCTGCCTGGATGACCTGGACTCCGGCCGGTGGCGCAAACGTGAACGTGTCGGCGGATGCGGCGCGCTTATGGTACCCCGAGAAATCGAACGACGTCTGGTTGCCGCCGCGGTCGGTGTACTCGATCCGCTGGATGAGATTCGTCGCCGACGCAGTGGTCACCGTGACGGTGCGAACTGCGGAGCTGTTGTCCCGAGGCTGGAGCGTGGTCCGTACGCTCTTGCCCCGACTCTGCTGCTTCACCAGAAAGGCGCGGTCGCGCGCGGTCGGGTCGCCGAGCAGGAGGAACGGAAGGTCCCGCTTCCGCGCCTCCGTGATGCGCCCGTGCGTCACCTGCCGGTCGGCCGGAACGTAGAACCACGAGGTTGTGCCGTCGAACACAAACAGCTTCTTCTCCGGCGTCGTGTAGCTCCAGCGCATCCGCGGCAACTGACCGAAGACCACAGAGCCGCTCTCCACCTGGCTGGTCTTGAAGCCTTTCGCCGTGAAACGGTGTGTGAACGATGCTTCCATTCCGGACATGGCCGTGGCGGCCCTGTCCAGTGCCGTGGGCGCAGCCTGAAGTGCGGATGTTGCGATGATCACCGCAACGAGAACTGAGTAACGTTTCAAGGACGACCTCCGTATTTTGCTTGCGACCGGCTGACGAACCGCAGACAACCAGCAACGCGCGAGCCGCTGCGCGCTAGCCCGGATGATTCATGAGGGTTCGTCGCGAGACGGCTGAGACGGGTCTGGATGCGACTGAGACGACGATTTTGCGACAAGGCGTAGTGGACACTACGTCGACACGCAAAACCGTGGTTTGGGGAAGCAGGCAGGCCCTGCTGCGACGGCCGATACGGGCCTCATGAATCATCCGGCTAAAGCTTCTCCACCTCAATGGAGACGATTGCGGAGTTCACAACAAAGATGCGGTCGTTTTTAGTCCGGTCATCCGGAAAGAGGAAAAACCCGTTCCGCTCCGGGTTGTAGTGGGCCGCTCCGCGGATGACCTCGCCATCGTTGAACTCCACCGCGATGCGCATCCCGCTGGCGGGCTCCATCGTTTGGTCGGGCGCCGTGCGAGGAAAAAACACCGCCTTCAGCTCGGTGAACGGCACTTCCTCGGTCACTCCGCCATCGAGGCGCGTCACCAGCATCTGCCGCGAGGGATCGATCGGATCGAGCCCCACGCGCTCGGTCCGCCCGTCGCGGTATCGAAGAACCACTCTGTCGTCCATATCTCTCTCTTACGAGTCTCTCCGGCAAGACCATGCCTCAAGCGCCAAGGCTGCCGGAGGCTGGACCAACCAGCGCTGCCGGCCGTGGAGGCCTAGAACAGCTCGAGGCCCCACAAGTCGTGGATGTGAATGATACCTTCGACGTGCATCTCTTCGTCCGCGATGAACAGGGCGGTGATCTTGCGATCCTCCATCACCTGCAGAGCGGCGGACGCGAGCTCATGGGCGGCAACCGTCACCGGGTTCCGCTTCATCGACTCGCCCGCGGTCTTCCGAACGATCTGTTCGTCGTGCTCCAGCAGCCGCCGCAGATCGCCGTCGGAGATCACTCCCAGCATCAGTCCGCCATCGTCGACCACGGCCGCGATGCCGAATCCCTTCCGGGACATTTCGTAGATCACTTCATGCATCACCGTCGACTCGCGCACGAGCGGAAGCTCGGCGCCGCGGTGCATGAGATCCTGCACCCGGAGAAAGCGCTTGCCGAGCTTCCCGCCGGGATGCAGAAATGCGAAGTCCTCTTCCCGGAAGCCGCGGCGGATGAGCAGGGCCATGGCCAGAGCGTCTCCCAGGGCCAGCGTGGCAGTGGTGGACGCCGTTGGCGCGAGCCCGAGCGGACACGCTTCTCTCGAGATGGCCGCGGAGAGATGGTGATCGGCACCGCGCGCAAGCGTCGATGCCGGATTCCCCGTGATCGCCACGACCTCCGCACCCACTCGCTTGATGTTCGGCAGGAGCCGCACCAGCTCCTCGGTTTCGCCGGAGTTCGAGACTGCCAGCACGACATCGCCGCGCACCAGCATCCCCAGGTCGCCGTGCAGCGCCTCGGTCGGGTGCATGAAGAACGAGGGCGTGCCGGTGGACGCGAGCGTGGCGCTGATCTTCTTGCAGATGATCCCGGATTTGCCGACGCCCATCGTCACCACGCGCCCTGTGGAGATCGCGATGGTTTCCACCGCGGCCACGAAGGAGTCACCGAGGTGATCGATGACTCCGAGGATGGCGGCCGCTTCAACCCGCAACACCCGTTTGGCTTCGGTGATCGCCGGGTGTTCCTCACCGTGGAGTGCGGGCTGGGTCATGGCGGCCGGATGGTATCTCAACTCTCCCCTCGTGCCTGGCGCTCCTGCGGTACGAGCGCGAGGTAGACGAACTCCGTGACGGGCGCCGCCACGCCGGCGGCCCGCGCCAGCCGTACGATCGCACCGAGCTGCGCCTCGAGCTCGGACGGCTTCCCTTCCATGATGTCGCGTTGTAACGACGAGGTGGAACCGGGAGTCATGGCGTCGTAGCGCTGCCACGTCTTCCCAACCGGGTTGTCGCCGAGCTCGATGCCGCGTGCGGCGGCGAGTGCGGCCACTTCACGGAGAGACTCCGTGACCAGGTCACGGATCCCTGGCACCGCACGCCAGACATCGATGGGCACCCGGGTGAGAGCGCCGAACCCGCTCAGCGTGGCGATGAAGAGGTACTTCGTCCACATCGAGCGATGGATGTCCGGGGGGACTTCCGCCGTGACCCCGGCGCGCGTGAAGGCCTCGCGCAGCCGCTCGATCCGGGCTGTGCGGCGATTGTCGAGCTCTCCGAACATCACCATCGGCTCGATCGCGGCGTGGCGGATGTGGCCGGGCGTCACGACGAAACTGACGATCGCGCAGAGCCCCCCGGTGACGTGCTGCACGCCGACGATGGGACTGAGGACTTCCGGTGCCTCGATCCCGTTCTCGAAGGGAACGACGATCGTTTCGGAGCCGAGCAGGGGAGCGATGTTCTGGGCGGCGCCGGCCAGCTGCCACGCTTTCACGGTCATCAGCACTGCGTCGACAGCGCCGATGCTGGCGGGGTCGTCGGTTGCCTTGACTTTCGCGACATGAAAGTTTCCGCTGATGCTTTCGACGCGCAGCCCTCTTTCGCGCAGCGCCTCGAGCGTGGCCCCTCTCACGACGAACGACGTGTCGATTCCACTCTGCGCGAGCTTGCCCCCGAAGTAGCCGCCGACTCCGCCAGCGCCAATCACCGCGATCCTCATCGTGGCGGCGATTATCCGCCAACGAAGGTCGTGGCTGGCCCGTATCACTGACTGGTATGCCACTCCCCCGGTTCCCTTCCCTTGTCCTTCTCGCTCTCGTCCCGTTGTGCAGCTCGGCGGATCCGTTCGGGCCGCCTGTGAAGCTCACTTCCTCCACCGCGTCTCGCGTGTCCGTCGCGTATGTGGGCGAGCGCGTACTCGCGCTCTGGGTTCGCGACGGCGTGGTGCGGGCGAAAGCGACCGATCTCGAAGGCGACGGATCCGTCCTGGCGGAGTCGGTTGCGCATGCGGCCATCGCGGCGATCGGCCACCGCGCGCTGGCGGTGTGGACACTGGGCTCCGGCGAGGTGATGGCGGTTCGGTTGACGGGGGACGGTGTTCCCGTGGGCGCTGCGGTCAGGATCGGGAGCCACGCCGCTGGCCCGGTTGCCGTCGCTGCAAGCGTCGACCGCTACCTCGTGGCGTGGGACAGCCCTCTCGAACAGATCTACACGACTCTGCTCAACTCGAGCGTCGAGATCCAGGTACCTGCGATGGTTGCCTCGAACCTCTCCGGCGCGGACATCGGCGAGCCCGTTGCGGCTTCGAACGGTTCGGGATTCGCGGTGGCCTGGCACACGTGGCCGCCTGACGAGAAGGTCTTCGTCCTGACTTTCGAGGCAAGCGGGATCCAGTCCACGATCGAGCCTCTGCTCGTGAGCGAGGCCGCGCTCTATCCCGATGTGACTTCAAACGGCACCGGCTACTTCATCGCATGGGGCAATCGTGATGTTGGAGGAGGGATCAGAGGTCGGACACTCACGTCGAGTCAGGAGCCCGGCCGACGCGTGATCGTCAGCTCGGACAATGGCGTCGTGCCGCGGATCGCCTGGGACGGCTCCGCGTACAGCGTCGTATACGTGCGCTCAACTCATTCTCCCCGCTACACGTTCGTCTATCTCTATGCGATGCGCTTCCGCGAGTCGGGAGGCTTCGTCGAACATCTTGGCGTGTCGTCCGTGTTCTACTCAACGGGCCTGGACCTGATCGCTCGTTCCGGACGGGTCGATCTCATCGGCGGGAACCAGGCCGGCGTGAACTGGCAGACCGCGGTGGTGCACTCGCCGCCACCAGACCGCCGTCGAGGGGTCCGGCCTTGAGCGAACGTGGATCCTGCCGGTTGTCAGTTGTCAGTTGTCAGCAGTCTGGGCCGTTTCGCCTGGACGACAGTCACGTCGACTGTCGCCGTAGCCGAAAGGTGCGGACAACCGACAACTGACAACCG
>JANMSA010000265.1:0-23796 GCA_031388865.1 Acidobacteriota bacterium
AGAATCGACGCGAAGAGAATCGTCTGCCACAGCCACACCGAGAAAGGCGTGGCTCCGATCAGGATGATCTGGAGTGCCCGGTAGAAGACCGAAAGCGTCAACTCGCCGAAATGAAAGCGCAGCGCTGTCGACGAGTCGAGATCGAGATCGATGTGATGGACCAGGTGAAAACGCCACAGCACCGGCACGACGTGACTGGCCCAGTGCCACCACCAGAGCGTGTAATCGAGCAGGATGATCGCGACGATCACGTTCCACGGTGACTCAAGGTGCAGCCAACGCACAATCCCGATGTCGTGGCGCTCGGCCCACGTCGCCGCCGGTACCAACAGAGGCGCCTGGAGGAGAGTCAGGATCGCCAGGGAGACGCCGCCGGTGGAGAGATTACGGATGGTGTGACGCAGCTTCGGTTCCATCCGTGCGCGCAGCGGTCGCAGCGCCTCGCCAAGTAACATCAGGGCGAACACGCCGAAGATCACGACGGGGGAAATCCAGGCCGGTACCTCTGCTGTCATAGGGATAGCGGCTCACGGCCGCTCATGCTTTGTACCCTCAGCGGAAGGGCGTCGATTCGCGGATCACCCGCTCGCGCTCATCGACGACGAGTACCTCGTGTGATCTCAGGAGGAAGCACTGCGGGCAGCCGTAGGGGCCGGGATCAGCAACCCCGCGCTCGAAGACCGTGCCACACTCACGACAGCGACGAAGTGCCTCGTTTTCTTTCATCATTATTGTCTTGACGTCAGAAGGTGCGATTCCTGTACCGCGATCGCCGATCGCCGGCGGAACGGCGCGTTCTGGAGCAGGATCAGTTCCGCTCAGCCCGTCGTGCCGCCCGAGGGAGTACAGCGGCCTGTGCGCTCAGTCGTTCGCGCAGGCTGGAGCAAACGACGTCGCACAGCTCAAATACGCTGTCGTCGCAGATCGTGCAATAGACGGTGTTGCCTTCCTGACGTCGTGCAACCAGACCGGAGTCGATCAGTGTCTTCACGTGTTTGCTCACGTTCGGCTGCGACAGGCTGAGCATCCCGGCGAGCTCTCCGATGCTCATTTCACCATTCCGCTCGAGCGCCTGCAGGATCCGCAGACGAACCGGCTCCGACATCACGCGAAAGCGCGACGCGACGAGCTCTAGAGCCTCAGGTGACATGTCGATGTGCTTCCTGGTCTTCGCCACACCGTCCCCAACTGTTTGGCTGCACAGTTTATTGCCAAATCCCGCTCGGAGCAAGATAACTATATCGGAATATAGTTGTTACTCGCGCCATTGGGGGGCCATATGAAACGAGGAAACCAGACCACCGCCACAGAAGCCTACGAGATGCTGCAGCGTGGCGACGCAGTCGACATCATCGACGTCCGTCAGCCCGAGGAGTACCGCGAGGCACACATTGTGCCGTCCAGGCTCATTCCACTCGGCGAGTTGAGCCGGCGCAGAGCCGAGCTCGACCGCTCACGCACGCTGCTGATGCTCTGCCGGGTCAGAACATCGCGTCTGCAAGCACTGCGAAACCATCTTCGAGCCTGATGTTCGCAGATCCGGATCATTGGCGCACTGCGGTCCGCAGTGTTTCCTGACATCTTCAGCACTCGTCCGCAATTCGACGCCATTCCGCTGAGGGTATGACTCTCGCGGGCTTGCTTGGGGGCGGTGATCGGAAGCCGTCGGAAACGTTCGGAACCGAGCTTGGGAAGCTTCTACTCTACCAACTGAGCTACGCCCGCCTGATGCTGCAATGCATGCATTTCTAGAGAGATAGAAGACGCTTGGCGCTACACCGATCGCGAGGCACTCTACCCCGTCATCCCTGGCCACGATCCTACAGTGGCCAGGCCCTCACCTCTGAAAATGAAGCGCCCGCTGTTCGAGCGCCTTCCGGCCCGAGAGGCGGTCATGGCGGCGACGAGGATCAGGCGCGTTCGCTCGCAGCCGACCTCCAGTGCTGAAGGGTACACTCTCACCTCTCATGAATTTGCCTGGCCCCGTGCCGATCGAGTGGCTGGATGCATTTGCCGCAGGTCTGTATCTCCTTTTCGGTCTCATCCATCTCGATCTCTGGCTCAAGCGAAGAGACCGCGCCAGTCACCTGTGGCTGGCCGCCGCGAGCGCGGGAGCGCTGCTCGTCGATCTCACGGGAATGCGCCTGCGGGCTGGCGACGACCTTCGCGGACTGCTCCTGACGCTCAATTTCCTCGGCGTTGCGATGGTCACGGCCAGCCTGCTCGAGCTCGTGCTCTCCCTCGGCAGCGAGCGCTCGGGCCGCCTCACCCGAGCAACCTACGTAGCCCTCGCAATGGCAGCTCCGATCATTGGCTTCCTCGAGCAGGAAGAGCTCGCGCCCTTGTTCATGCTGACCTGCGCGGCGCTGCTGCTGTCGGCCATGGCGCGGGCGGCGCGCGGCGGACTCGCCGGTGACCGCGAATCGCGCGCAATCGCTGCGGGGCTGATCGTTCTCGTCATCTGCCTGGTCGTGGACATTCTCATGCTCACGCACGTGCTTCCGCGCGTGCCGGGAATCCCCATCATCGGATTCGCGATCCTTTTTCTTCTCTCGGCTCGTGCGCTCAACGAACGTTACGAGCGTGAGCATCGCGAGCTCGTGGCTCTGCGCAACGATCTCGAAGAGCGCGTGTCGGTGCGCACACGGGAGCTCGAGGATGCCAATCAGCGCCTGGCCGAAGCATCGCGAACGGACTCTTTGACCGGCCTTCCGAACCGCAGAGGGTTCGTGGAAGCGGGCGGCCGGGAGCTGCAGCGATGCGTGGCGAGCGGTCAGGAATGCAGTGTGGTGATGGTCGATCTCGATCACTTCAAACAGATCAATGACCGGCACGGACACGCCACGGGCGACGCCCTCCTGCAGGCCGCCGCCGCCTGTTTGAAGAGCGTGCTGCGCCCCGAGGATGTGGCCGGGCGGTGGGGCGGGGAGGAGTTCATCCTCATGCTGCCCGACACGGACACCGAGGCAGCGATGGCCATCGCCGAGAACGCACGCGCCGCTCTCGCGTCGTCCACATTCGCGGCCAACGGCGCGACGGAGGCAATCACTGCGTCCTTCGGAGTCGCGCGGCATCGCCCGGACCGCTCCCTCGACTCCACCATCGCGGCTGCCGACGCCGCTCTCTATCGCGCAAAAGAGCTGGGGCGGAATCGGGTACTCGGGTTGGAGTGAGAGATTCAAACCGCGATCAGCTCACGGCTGATGCACGGAGTCCGAAATGGTCGTCGTCATTCCTGCACCGGAGGCCTCCCGGTCGCTCGATCGCATTTCCATCACAGAATCATCAGGTATTCGCGCTCCCGCACCGGTAGGATGCTCGCATGCGATACCTGCTGACTGCGCTTCTTGCGACCTTTCCTGCAGTGCTGAATGCTCAGGACGCAAACCTCTCCACCGTCGAGATCCCATCGACCGTCGTCGGTGGGGCAGCGGTGACCGCGACGCTCTCGCTTGCCAGCCCGGCTCCCTCTTCGGGTCAGCCCGTGAAGATCACGAGCAGCTCTGCCGCGGCGTTCGTCACCAGCATCTCCCCGAAAGTGAGCGAAGTGATCGTGCCGGCCGGACAGGCGAAGGCAAACTTTCTAATCAGCACCAGAGCCGTCGGTGCACCGACGGTGGTGACGATCACCGTTGTGGGCGGCACCGTCACGAGGTCCGCTCGCTTGCTCGTCAAACCGCCGTCGGTCATCTCCATTACCCTTGCCTCACCCTCCATTGCCGGCAGCAACCCGCTGACTGGGACGGTGCGGCTCGACTCAGCAGCACCGGCCGCGTCGGCTGAGCTGGCCTCTCATGGAGGCCTCCTGGTCGCCCTCACGACGGAAGGCTCGGAGGCGATCGTGCCCGCCGCGCTCACCGTCCCCGCGGGCCAGACCAGCGCCACGTTTCAGGTCGTCGCCGCTCCGGTGACTGCTCCCGCGGTGGTGAAGATCTCCGCGGCCGGTCCGACCCAGGCCGTTCCGGTCGCCACATCACTGAGCGTCGTTCCACCCGTCGTCAAGTCAATGACGCTCTCCTCTTCGACCGTGACCGGTGGCACGCCCGTAACAGGCAAGGTCATACTGACGGGCAAAGCTCCCGCGGGAGGAAAAAGCGTTGCGCTGACGGGCAGCGTAGTGGCCGCGTCGTTATTGACCACGTCCAGTGGGACGGGCGTCTCGAAAGGTGCGCTGTCCAACGCCGCGGCCACCGTGACTTTTCCGGAATCCGTCACCGTCCTCGCTGGCGAAAACCTGGTCTCCTTTCCGATCACCACCGTGCCCGTCGGCGGCAACACCACGGTGTCCATCGCCGCGGATGACGGAGGAGCGGCAACGAGTGCGTCCCTCACGGTGAGTGCGCCCGTCGCGGCTTCCCTGAGCGTGCAACCACAGCGAGTGGTCGGAGGCTCGGATGCGACCGGTACGATCACACTGAACGGGCCCGCGCCCTCGCAAGGCCTCGCGAATTTCCTGACGACCAGCAATGCGGCCGTCGCCGCTGTCCCCGTCACCGTGATCATCGCCGCGGGGCAGAGAACGGCTACCTTTCCAATCACGACGGTCGCGATGCCGTCCGAAACGAGGGTGACGATTGCAGCGGGGCAGAGCGCTTCCGCCCAGGCGACGATCACCGTGCTCCCGCGGTCGATCGCGTCGATGAGCCTGAACACTCCGCGAGTGGCGGGCGGCAGCAACGTGAACGGCACGGTCTCCATCAACGGAGCGGGTCCCGCGGGAGGGATGGAGATCAGCATCGAGAAGCGACCGTGTCAGGGAGGTGCGACTGCCGCAGCCACGGACGGCACCTCGAACACGATCGTGCTGGGGCGTCCGGCGGCCATCATCCCGGAAGGGCAGTCCGTCGGAGCGTTTCAGCTCACGACCACCCGTGTCGATGACGAGACGTGCTTCACGGTGCTGGCCTATCAAGGACTTCGTCCCGAGGATGGCTCCGACACGAAGACCGCGACGCTGACGGTGCTTCCTCCAGTCCCTCGGATCCTGGCCATGAATTTCCCCGACCTCGCCAACGCAACCAGTGGCACCGGACGTGTCACAGGGACGGTCGAATTCACGGGAGGCTGGAGCTCCAGTTCCGTGAACCTCACGCTGTCCTGCGGCCCTGCCGGCCTCCAGTCTTCGATTCCGGTTCAGGTGCTCAACGACTCATTCAGTGCAGGGACTTCGCGCGGGACGTTCGAGACGTTCACCGTCCCCGTGGCCCCGGACACCGTCGCCACGTGCAGCATCTCGCGCGGTGGGACCACAAAGACCGCCGCGGTCACCGTCCTTGGGCCGCGCATCCAGGCGATCGAGCTCCCCGAGCGCGTGGTCGGTGGAAACAGCGTCACGGGCACGATCACCGTCGACCGACGAGCACCCGCGGCGGGGATGAATGTCCCGATCGATGGGAACAATGACGGCGTCGCCACCGTGAGCCGCGTCGCGATTCCTCCGTCACAGACGCTCGGAGCGTTCCAGATCACGACGACCGCGGTCACCGCGGACACCGTCGTCACCATTACGGCTTCGCTGAACGGCACCACCAGGACCGCTACACTGACCGTAACGCCCCCGTAATCCGCAACCGCTGATGTTGCCTGACGGTACTGACGTGACAAGGGGAGATCTGATGCGTCATCTGCGTGTTGTTCTCACCACCCTCGGCGCGGTCCTTCTCGGTGTGCCGCTGATTGCAACAGCGCAGACTCCCGTCTCCATCGTCTTCTCTCCTGAGGCACGCACGCGTTGCTTTCAGGAACCATCGGGAACGGTGAACCTCAGCGGTCCCGCGCCGCAAGGAGGGCTCGTCATTCAGTTTTCGAGCAGCGTACCCTCGGCCATCGAGGTGCCAACGTCCCGCGATCGCTGGCACACGGCAATACCGCGACGGACTTTCGATGCGACGCCGACTTCAATCACTCTCCTCCAGACAGGAATGGGGTCGGGGGTATCCTCCAACCGTCATTCAACACCGGATCAAAAGGAGCAGAACCCATGTACAACGCGAAAGCCTTCTCCGCTGTCAGTGCAACATCACCTCTTGCCCCCACCACGATTGCGCGGCGCGATCCGGGCGAACACGACGTACAGATCGAGATCCTCTTCACGGGAGTTTGCCACTCCGATCTTCACATGGTGCGGGGTGAGTGGGGCGGAATGCCCGACGTGTATCCGATCGTCCCCGGCCATGAAATCGTCGGCCGTGTGACGAAGGCTGGCTCGGCCGTGACGAAATTCAAGCCGGGCGAGCTGGCCGGAGTCGGCTGCCTGGTCGATTCGGATGGGACCTGCCAGCCGTGCAAAGAAGGTCTCGAGCAGTTCTGCGCCAACCACGTCCTCACCTACGCCTCACCTGACAGGCACCTCGGTGGCGTGACCTACGGCGGCTACTCTGAGAGCATCGTCGTCGACGAACGCTTCGTTCTGCGCATCCCCTCCAACCTCGATCCCGCCGGAGCCGCACCGCTCCTCTGCGCCGGCATCACCACGTACTCGCCGCTGCGTCACTGGGGCGTCACCAAGGGCAAGAAGGCCGGCGTGGTCGGCCTGGGCGGACTGGGACACATGGCCGTGAAGTTCGCGCATGCGTTTGGAGCCCACGTCGTCGTCTTCACCACCTCACCCGGCAAGAAAGAAGATGCACTTCGCCTCGGAGCCGATGAGGTCGTCGTGTCGAGCAATGAGGAGGAGATGCAGAAGCACGCCGGCACCTTCGACTTCATCCTCGACAGCGTTTCGGCCGATCACGACATCAACGCCTACCTCAACCTGCTCCGCATCGACGGGAACCTCACGCTGGTCGGCGCCCCTTCGAAGCCGCTGGGCCTGTCGGCATTCGGTCTCATCATGGGACGCCGCAGCATCTCCGGCTCTTTGATCGGCGGCCTCGCCGAGACGCAGGAAATGCTCGACTTCTGCGGCAAACACAACATCACCTCGGACGTCGAGGTCATCCCCATCCAGAAGATCAATGAAGCGTACGAACGGCTGCTGAAGTCGGACGTGAAGTACCGCTTCTCCATCGACATGGCGTCGCTTTGATGCGAAACGACCAGGAGGCTCCGGCGGGCCGACGCCGTACACCAGGCCGGCAAGGGCTAGGAGTTGGCGCGGCAGAAAACGTTCATCGGGCGAAGAACGTGAGTGATGAAAAGAGTTGGCCCATTCCGTAAGACGCTGTCATCCCGAGCGGTCCAACGGCCGGCGACTGCCGTGGAAGTGGTGATGACACGCGGTGCGCAGCCGGCACGAGCCTCGAGAATGGCACGGGAGCGACCCCTCAGTTTTGAAGGATGAGAGATCAGTAGTTTACAAGCATTTTGAGAGCAGGGGGCGCCCTCGAGCCAGACGACAGTCGCTCGCTTTGCTCTCACCACCGGCTACCCTACGCGCCGCCTCCAGCGGCGATTTTCTGCCGCCGCGAGCGGGCGCGGTCCACGACGATCGTCGCGAGAGCACCGAGAATGGCAAGAATGGAAATCGTCTCGGCGGCGGTCACGGTTCGTACGTCATCAAACGTGACCAGGAGTTGGTGTTTGCCCGCAGGGACCCGCACCACCTGCGCGATGTCCGGATCGGTCTCGATCGGCACGACCCGGCCGTCGATGCGCGCAGTCCAGCCTCGAAAGCGGTAGGTCCTCAGACGAACCCGCCGCGCCTCGCGAAGATCGAGCAGGACTTCGCGGCGAACAGGACTCCACTCCGCGACCACGGCGGTCCCTCCCCCCGGCGGCTCGAGGACCACGCGCTCGGTCTCGGGGAGACTCTTTGCGTCACCCGCTCGACCGGGCTTGAAACCGTTCTCCATCCTGGCGATCGGTGCGTACAGATTCTTGTTCGTATCGGCAAACACGGGTCGCACGAGATTGATGCTGGTGACGAGATTGAACGCGAACACCGTGACGACCGCGAAGCCATAAAAGGACCTCCGTTCACCGCGGCGCGCAGGCAGGAACACGAGATCCACGGCGGCGGTGAACGCCAGAACTGTGAAGCAGGTCGCCAGGACGAGCCAGCGCCACGCAAAGGAGATCGCGTCGATGTTCGGGATCATGCTGGCTACCGCGCTCGAGTACGGCGTGAGCATGAAACAGGTCGTCACGGCGAGCCAGCGAAAGAGTCGGATCTGCGTGCCGGAAGCGTGCGCTTCCTGGCCTTGCATGTTGCGCAGGCGGCGATCGAGATGTGCAGACCGAACGATGACGATGGAGACCACCAGAGCAATGACCAGCATCGAGGAAGAGTGCGTGATGACCTGATGGAACAAGTCTTCCTGCGGAACAAACGTCACGTAGCTGCGGTGATATGGGAACCCCTGGCTGAACGGTTCCCAGATGTGTTTCTTCTCCAGCAATGCCACCAGCCAGTAACACGCGCTCACTGCGAAACCGGCCATGACACCGATTGCGATGCGCGCAGCGATCCGCCAGTCATTGCGCATCGCTGCCCAGACCAGCGCATAGACGCCCAGGGCCGGGAGCAGGAGGTACGAAACGGGGAAGTGGAAGAGCATGAACAGACCCTGGGCGAGTCCGAGTCCGGCAATCTGCCATGGGCGGCCATCGCGGCCGGCGCGAAACGCCAGGAGAAGAACCAGGGGAACGAAGACGAAGCCGGTCAGCTCGGGGAGCGCGCCGCGCCAGTAGAGATCGAGCGTGTGGTAGGGCGCCATCATGTAGAAGAGCGCGCCAATGGCACTGGCTGCATCCGAGTGAAATTGCCGCGTCAGGGCAAAGAAAGCGATTCCGGATCCGGCCATGAATGCGGTCGTGACCGCAAACAGGACCCAGTGCCAGTTCCCCAGGACCAGATAGAACAACTCCGTGACGAAGTAGAAGCCCGGAGGATAGTAGGTGAGCCACGGAAGTCCGTATCCCTTGTTGAACTCCGGCTGCCACCGGGGATAGAGATCGCCGGAGCGGACTCCCTCGTGAAACTGCTTCATGACACTGATGTGCTGCGCCATGTCGTGAGTATTCGGAACGCGATAGATGTCATCAGCGTCCACGCTCCGATTGATCCGCATCAGGTAGAAGGGGCCCGTGAGCAGGACCGCGACGATGATTGTCATCAGGCTCACGAACGCGAAGCCCAGCCGGCGCTCCGCGAAAGCCACGATTCGATCTGCTTCCCTCGGTTCCGTCATCGCCGGGCGGAACGATACCGCAGGTCGTGGAAACGGTTGGTCAGCCGGCATGCGTACTTCGTGGCGAGGGCTCCGAAGCTCGCCGATGCGCCAGGCCCGTCCGCGAAGCCAACGACGCCTGCCAGACCCGGGGGTGATCCTACGGATGATGTGGTTCTGCGAATCGCGCTCAATCCTTCCACCATTCATACAAACGAAGACGGCACTCAGCCCAGGCGTTGCGCTCGCGTTGACAGACTGTGGAGCGCGGCGTACAGTGCGATTCTCCCCTAAAAGGAAACAATGGCACCCGCATCGCGGCGCGCAACGTTTCTCTTTTGCGCGACGTTTTCCATCGCGCCGTTCACTTCATTCGCGCAATCGATTCCCACTCCTGCCGGCGGCGGTAGCGACAATGGACGCCAGGCCAGCACCGCGGGCACCGTTCCAGCCGCAATGACGGTCGCACCCGACGGGTCGCTCATCGTTGCCGACGCATTCAACAACCGTGTCCGCCGCATCACCGGCAGCAACATCACGACCCGCGCCGGTAACGGCGCCTCGGGAACCTTCGGCGATGGAGGGCCCGCGACGGAGGTTGAACCGACCACGCCATCCGCCGCAGGCTTCGACGGCACGGTTGGCCCCAGTGGCGGCGTGATCACCGGCAGCGGTGATGACCGGATCAACTTCGCGCCAGGAACGTTCGCCGCCACGACATCAGTTTCGTTGACGTCGGTCACCTCGTCAGAGGTCGAGAACGAGACAGGAATCTCGTTCAGCGACTGGAATCTGACATATCTGCGAGCGATCAGGCTGTCGACGGGCGGCGCGACCTTCTTGAAACCGTCGACACTGTCCGTCCCTGCCAGCGGGGCGCCATCAGGCGATTCCATCCTGCTACTGCAGTGGCGGCCGGACATCGACGGAGACGGCCACCCGGGCTTTGTTCTCAGGGACGTCGCATCAGCAGCAACCGGCCGGCTTGCAAGCTCGGCGCAGCTGCCGTTCCCGGGGATCACTGCGGATGGGATGTACATTCTGCTGCGCGCCGGTCCCGTGGCATTCGTGACTGGGAAGATCCGAAGCGAGAGCGGACGACCAATTCCCGCCTCCCCTGTCACCAGCTTTCAGCTGCCGATCGTCTACGGCGTGGCCGACGAATCAGGTTTCTTCGTTCTGGCGGTCCCGGCAGCCAAGGCTCGACGCCGACCTGTCGGTCACAGCACCTAGGATTCGGCGCTGCTTCCTGGTCCAGCAACGCCGTCGATCGTGGGGCGATCCGCCCTGGGGCCCAGCTTCTGGCTTTCCCCGCAACCGGCAGGACTCGTCCCGGGAAGCGTGCGCCCGATCGGAACCTATGTCCCCAGGCTGACCAGCGACACGGTTGCCGAAGAGGCGTGTTCCCAGGACACCACCGAACGCCTCAACAAGCTGAAGGGATTGGCGGAAGACATCCTCGAGTTCATCGAAGACATTGGCTTTGAGACTGTTCCTTTCAAACCGCCATCCGTCGAACTGAGTTGTCAAAAGAACTTTGCCGTCCTCCATGCTCAGCTCGGGGACCAAGTGAAAACGCTCGATTCGAAGGTGCGTGCGTTTCTGACGGACGTTTGGAAACAACCCGTCGTCGTCATCGCGCCATTCGGGAACGTCAGCATCAAGTTCCTGGACTACACCTCGGACCCAATCCTGGGCGTGGCGTACACCGCAGGTTTCCCGCCGTTCCTCACCCGCCAGGACTTTTTCCTGAGCCCCAACTTGCAAGAGTTGACGATGACGATCGCCGCCACCAGGAATGGTGGGCCGGAAAGTGTTCGCGCATATGTCCGGCTCGCCGCGTTGAAATTTTCAGTGAGCTACGCGGCCGAGGCTGAGTTCGTGGCGTCGAAGAAATCCCGCTGCGTAATCAAATACGATCACAAGGTCGAGTTTGCCGCAGGCGTCGACGAGAAACGGTTTGAAGTCGGTCCCGCCGTCGTCCGGGCCGTCGGTTTCGACACGAACTGTCCACCGAAAGCGTCCCTGACCGCGGTGCCCCCATCGATCATCCTCGGTGGATCTGCGTCACTGGGATGGGCAACGACCAACGCGACCTCGGTCTCAATCACCGGTGTGCCGGGACACCTGACACCAAGCGGCTCGGTCACGGTGTCTCCCCAGATGACAACGACATATGTACTGACTGCGACTGGTCCGGGTGGTGAAACCACGACGTCCGCCACGGTGATCGTCCGTCGCATTCCCACAGCGACCCTGACCGCCGTTCCGTCCACGATCATCCGCGGCACGTCGTCGACATTGACATGGACGACTACTGACGCAGTCTCCGTCGCCATCAGCGGAGTGTCGATCCTTCCATCCACGAATGGCTCCGCCGTCGTCTCGCCGATCGTCACCACGACGTACACATTGACGGCTACGGGTCCGGGCGGAACGGCCACCACGTCGGCCACTGTGATCGTCGAGGCCGGACCCCCGTCCATCGACTCATTCGCAGCAACTCCTACGACCGTTCCTCCCGGCGGGTCAGCGACCTTACGATGGACGACATCAAACGCGACGTCGGTTTCATTGAGCGGCGTCGCGGCGGCACTTCCCGTGAATGGCTCGTTCCGAGTGTTCCCAACGACGACCATGACCTATACGCTGACAGCGATCGGTCCCGGTGGCTCGAGGACAGCGACAACTGTAGTGACGATCAATCAGGGGACGACTCCGCCGCCGGCAATTCTCAGTTTCACGGCGTTCCCCTCCGCGATTACAGCGGGAGAGGTCGCTACATTGAGCTGGACCACATCAAACGCCATCTCCCTTCAGATCAGCGGCCTCGGCCCACAGCCATTGAATGGAACAGCCTTTGTCTCTCCAGCTGTCCGCACTGTTTACGACCTGACCGCAACCGGCGCCGGGGGTGACGTTTCCACCGCCTCGGTCACGGTTTTCGTGTCTGCTTCAACCGGGGCAACCTATAAAGGAGCGTTCCGGGCAACGACGACATACACCCTCAACGCCTGTCGGTGGAAGATTTCGGCTTTGGTCACCGCGACAGCCACGATCTCGGGATCAGGGACGGTGCAGGATCCTTTTCGTGGAGGCTTCGAGGCATACGCGGACGGCACAGGCGAATTGTTGACTCCTACCACCGCTTGCTTCAACACGCCACTGAACCTGCCGGACCATTTCGTCGGACCCGTTTCCGGATCCGCCGGAACGGTCGAGGCACAGGCACCAGTTCAAGGTGGCCGAGCCGACTTCACCGGCGGCATATTCAGCGGCAACACGCTGACGGGCGAGGCCACCATCAATGTACCGGGATTCCAACCTGTGATGGTAGGGACACTGACGATGACCAGACAATGAGTGTCGTGCATCGGCACTTCGCTCATCGTGCGTAGTCTTGTGCTCGCAGCAATCAAACTCGCGGCTCACGTGAATCAACAGAGGGGCCGCGCGACGCCGCCGCGGGAGCGGTCCACGACGATCGTCCCAAGAGCACCGAGAACGGCAAGAATGGAAACGTCTCGGCGGCGGTCACGGTTCGTACGTTCTTGAACGTGACCACGAGTTCAGGGGGGCCGGTCACCGGCGTGCGTACTTCGTAGTGGTGCGTGACGAAAACGTCCGTGACGTGCAGAATGCGACGCTTGCACCGGGGCCGTTCTCGGAAAGGAAACTCCTTGCCACCTTCGAACAGTGGAATCGCGCCGCGCCTCGTCCATTCTCACGAAACCCGGCACCTCGTTCCTGCGGCGATCGCCCTGCTCTCCGCGCTTCTGGTTGCATGCTCGACCACCGCGCCCACCCGATCCGAGGCACAGTTCAAAGCGGAGGTGACGCGGACCGAGTACGGAATCCCCCACGTCGTTGCCAATGACCTCGGCAGCCTCGGCTTCGGCATCGGCTACGCGTATGCGCAGGACAACTTCTGTCTCCTCGCCGAGAAAATCAACCAGCTCAACGGCGAACGTTCGCGGCACTTCGGTCCGGACAGCCACGCCCACGCCGGCACCGGTGAAAGCGTCAGCAGCCGCGACTCCGACTTCTTCTTCCGGTCGCAGTTTTCGAAACAGACTCTGGCCGAGGCCTACCGGCGGGAGTCGCCGGAAACCGCCGAGATGACGCGCGGGTATGTCGCAGGAGTGAATCGGCACCTCCGCGAAACCGGCATCGACCGACTTCCAACGGCCTGCCGCAGTGCAGCGTGGGTGAGGCCCCTGACGGAAGAAGACCTCTACCTCTGGTACACCGCGGTCGCGTCACTCGCCGCGAGCCAGACGCAGATCGAAGCCATCGCCGGCGCTCAGCCACCGGCCGCACCTCAGACCTCAGGCCTCACCCGCCGCTCCCCCTCCTCGGGCGCGCACGGAGACCCGCCTGCCGACGGCATTGGCAGCAATGCGTGGGCGTTCGGGCGTGAGGCGACGACGAACGGACGAGGGCTCCTGTTTGGCAATCCGCACTGGCCGTGGGGAAACATCAACCAGTTCTATCAGGCGCATTTGACGATCCCCGGCCGGTTCGATGTCATGGGAGTGACGTATGGCGGGATGCCGGTCATCGTGATCGGCTTCAATCGGTCGCTGGCCTGGAGTCACACGGTGGCGACGGGCAATCGCGCGGTCGTGCGTGAGCTCACGCTTGCGGCGGACTCGCCGACGGCATACATGGTCGACGGAGAGCGGCGCGAGATGCAACGGTCCACCGTGACCATTGGCGTCCGGGGTGCCGACGGCATTGTGCGCGAGGAGGCTCGCACGCTCTACACGACCGAGTACGGCCCGATTCTGGCTGGCGACACGATGCCGTGGACGCGCACCACTGCGTACGCCTACACCGATGTCAGTCTGCCGAACCGCAGAATGATGAGCCAGTGGATGGCCATCGGCCGGGCGCGAAACGTGTCAGAAGTGCGGATGGCGCTGGCGACACACCTGGCCATTCCCTGGGTCAACACGATCGCCGCTGACGCTGACGGCGCCACGCTCTACGCGGACTACTCAGTCAAGCCGTACGTCACCGATGAGATGACGTCCGCGTGCGGCGGCTCGGAGGCCGCTCGCCGTGCAACTGCGGGCGGGATGCTGACCCTCGACGGATCCCGCGCCGCGTGCAACCCGCTCAGTGATCCCTCGACGCCGCAGCCGGGCATTCTTCCGCCGCGGCTCCTGCCGGTCCTCGAGAGAACAGACTACGTGGCGAACAGCAACAACACGTTCTGGCTGACGAATACGAAAGCGCCGATCACCGGTCTGCCCCTCGTGAACGGACGCAGCGGGACCTCCCTCACCATGCGGGCCCAGTCGGGACTGCGCATCATCGAGTCGCGACTGGCAGGCACCGACTCGCTCTCCAGCAACCGCTTCGATGCCGCGGCGGTGCAGGCTCTCGTCTTCGGAAGCGCTGCGCATCCGGAGCTGGGCAATCGCAATCGCGCGGCGGAGGTGAGTCTCGATGCGGTCCGTACGATCTGCGCAGACGGCGATACGGTGACCTTGCCGGACCAGCGCACCGTCGGCGTTGGTGAGGCCTGCCGCGTGTTGTCGTCGTGGGACGGACGTCATGCGACGACTTCGGTCGGCGCGCATCTGTTCCGCGAATTCTGGGCGATGGCAACACGCATTCCCATGCTCTGGTCGGTACCATTCGACGCGGCGGATCCGCTCAACACACCGCGCGAGCCCAACGTGGCGAGTCGCGAGGTGCGCATCGCGCTGCGACAGGCACTCGGCGCCGCCGTCGCGAGGCTCGACGCGCTCGGAATCGCCGCAGATCGTGCCTGGGGCAACGTGCATGCGCATCCGCTGGCGGACCGGCGCATCCCCATCGCGGGCAACTCCAGGGACCTGCTCAACATGATGATCGCCGGGCCACTGACTCAAGAGGGCTACGGGGCCATCGAGCATGGAGCGAGCTACGTCCAGATCGTGGGCTTCGACGACAAAGGCCCGGAGGCCCAGGCCGTCCTCCTCTTCGGCCAGTCGACCAACCCCGACTCGCCGTTCCACTACGACCAGCTGCAACAGCTCTGGGTCAAGCAGCAGTGGAATCGCCTCCCCTTCGAGCGCACGGACATCGAACGAAGGGCGGTCGCGAAGGTGACGATCAAGGAGTAGCGGCGGTTGAGGGGAGAGCACCCCTGCACCGGCTCCCACACGGACGCACCATCCTGCGGCGGTTTCAGGTTCAAATGGCGGGGTGCCTCTTCTCGTCATCCCCGTAATCCTGATCCTTCTGCTGATCTTGATGGTCGTCATGCTGCCGCTCTCCCTCGCGATGCGGTTTCGGGCGAGCTCGGCGCGGCGGCAGGCCTGGGGGTGGGTGATCTCATTCAATCTCTTCGCTGCCTTGCTCTCGTTCACCGTGCTGCTCATCACCGCTGCGGTGAGCAATACGTGGGTCCCGAACGCGTTCCGGTATGTGCTGCTCGGGTCAGGCTGCGGTCTCTTGCTTGGACTGGCCGGTCTGGCCACGAGCAGATGGGAGACGACGCCCCAGACGCTGCACTACACGCCGAACCGTTGGCTGATCCTGCTCATCACTCTCGTGGTCTCTGCTCGGATTCTCTACAGTTTCTGGCGCGCGTGGCACGCATGGCAAACCACGCCGGATGGCGCATCCTGGATCGCGGCCTCGGGCGTCGCCGGCTCGATGGGCGCCGGCGCCGCAATCCTTGGGTACTACGTCGTTTACTGGGTGGGCGTGCGCAGGAGAGCGAGCCGGCATCGGGCCTTGACCGGTCGGCAGCGCCACGTCCTATGACGACGCCCGGACCGGGGCATGAAGAACGCCAGGTCCCACGAAACGATGCATGAGAAACAGCCGCGGGGAACGGAGCGACGGAGTCTCTGGCCGGCTTGGGCGACGCCCCTCCTCGCCGCAACTGCGTTCGCGGCGATTGCGCACGCGGAAACGCGGCGGCCGTTGCGTGAACAGCGGGAGTCAAAGACATGGCGGATGGGACGGAATCTCGCGACGGCAGGTGTGACCGCGGCCGCAACGACGGCGCTGCAGATTCCGCTGCTGCAGCCTCTGATCCTCCGCGTCGAGGGCGAACGTGATGCACCAAGTGAAACCGCACAGAAACGCGGGGCGGTGGTTTGCGAAGTGCCACCACCAGAGCGTGTAGTCGAGCAGCAGCACGCCGAGCATGAGCGTCCTCTCCCAGATTGCCCCGCGCGTGCGTTACGACTAGAGTTGCACTCATTCCTTCATGGTGAGCTACTGCCGCGCGGGCCTCGGGCACGTGTCCGCGGCCTTGCGATGAGGAAAGGAGTGTGGCAGCCATGACCGACACGCGCAGCGAGTCGTTCCTCCGGAGCCGGATCGCCGCGGCGATCTGCTTCGCTCATCTCCTCTGTGCTCCGGGTCTCCACTCTCAGTCGATCACCACCCGGGCGGGCGGCGGGACGGCGGCCGTCGAAGGCCTGCCCGCGACGTCCGTGCTGCTCTCTTCCGTGAGGGGGTTGGCAGTCGATGCAAGTGGCAACGTGTACATCTCGGACGAGGACACCAACACCGTCTACCGTGTCACGGTCGCGGACGGGCTCATCGCGACATACGCGGGGAACGGTGGCGGAACTTTCACCGGCGACGGCGGGCCGGCGAAGGTGGCCGGGTTGAAAGGCCCTCGCGGGATCAACTTCGACTCCGCCGGCAATCTGTACATCGCCGACCACGACAACGGCAGGGTGCGGCGGGTCGCCGCGGGGACCGGAACCATCACCACCGTCGCCGGCGGCGCTCCTGATCCCGAGGGCGGGAGCGATGGGGACAACGGCGCGGCGACGAGCGCGTTTCTGCGTGGTCCCACCGCCGTCGCGTGGCACCAGGGCAGTCTCTACATCGCCGATGACGGCTACGCGGAGAACAACGTCCGCAGAGTCGATGGGCAGGGCATCATCACCACCGTCGCCGGCAAGGGGGGCACGCCCGAGTTTTCCGGTGACGGCGGTCCCGCGACCGCGGCCGGCTTCAGTGCGCTGCTGGCCATCGCACTCGATCCGGCCGGGAATCTCTACATCGCGGACGCAGCAAACAACCGCGTGCGGCGCGTCGATGCCACCACCAAAGTCGTGACGACCGTGATCGGCGGTGGAAACCCGGCCGCCGGCGTCGGCGACGGCGGAGTGGGTACGGACGCAGCTCTGGAGTACCCCACGGCCCTCGCCTTCGACTCGGCGGGAAAACTCTACGTGACCGACCAACAGCGTTACGGCCTGGTGCGACGGTACGATCCGGCCACAAAGATCGTAGACACTGTGGCCGGCAACGGCACGTACGGCGGCGGCGACGGCCAGGTCGCCACAGACGCCGGCCTCTACGCGCCGTCAGCCATTGCCTTCGACTCCGCGCAGAACCTCTACGTGCACGACGGTGCGAACGGAACGGTGCGCCGGGTCAACGCCACGACCCGCATCATCCAAACCTTCGCGGGCGGCGGCACGTTCATCGGCGACGGGCTCGTCGCCACCTCGGCGATCCTGCAAACACCGCTGGGCATCGCACTCGATCGCAACGGCAATCTGCTCATCGCCGATACCGCACACTCTCTCGTCCGGAAGGTGGATGCAGTCAGCGGCGTGATCTCGACGTTCGCGGGGATTCTCAACCAATGCTGCGGCGCGGAGGTCGTGCCTGGCGCCGCCGCCACCAGAACGACGATCGGCTTCCCCTTCGACATCGCAGTGGACGCCGGCGGAAACGCCTACCTCGCCGATCCGCATGTCGGGCGTGTCCTGCGCGTCGACACCGAGGGGAAGATCACTGTTTATGCCGGAGGAGGCACTCCGGCCGACGAAACCGGTGACAACGGTCCCGCGACTGCCGCGCGCATCATCCCTCTGGCCCTCGCTTTCGATTCTTCCGGAAACCTGTACCTCGTCGATCACGCGTACGGTGGTCCTCACCGCATCCGCCGCGTCGACGCCCAGACAAAGCAGATCACCACCGTGGCAGGAGGAAAGACTGCCGGCTTCGCGGGCGATGGGGCGGCGGCCACGGGCGCTCTCCTCGACACGCCGCAGGGAGTGGCTGTCGATCGCGCAGGCAACATATTCATCGCGGACGGCGCGAACGCGGCCATCCGGCGCATCGACGCCGTCACTGGAACGATCACGACCTATGCAGGGCGCGGAAACCCTACCGACGGAGTGGGCGACGGCCAGCTCGCCACCGCTGCCCGGCTGGACCCGAAGCACATGACCATCGACCGTCGCAACGACGACCTCTACGTCGCCGACCTCAATGGTCACCGCGTCCGCAAGATCGACGCGAGTACGAAGGTGATCACCACCATCGCCGGATCCGGCAGCGCGGACTTCTCCGGCGACAACGGTGCGGCAGTCGCCGCAAAACTCAACTTCAACTTCGAGCTGTCCGGAGTCCTCGTGGACGGCGCGGGCCGGGTGTACGTCTCCGACTCGAAGAACAACCGGATCCGCGTGGTGAACTCGTGCATTCCCGCGCCTGCCGCAAGCCTGGCCCAGCCGGCTGACGGCGCCTCGACCTCGACCAGCCCGCGGCTGGCGTGGCAGAACGCTTCTGCCGGAGACCCCGCGGTCCGATACGACGTCTACGTCTCGACCGACAGCGCCGCAACCACGCTCTTCGCCAGCGACCTGACCTCGCTCTCAGCCACGCTGGCCAACCTGCGGTCCGGAACGAAGTACTTCTGGCGCGTGGTCACTCGCGGAGATCGTTTTTGTCCGACTGTCAGCACCGCAGCGTCCCCGATCCGGTCTTTCACCACGGCCTCGGGATGCGAGGCTCCGGCCTCGTTCAACCTTCTTTCGCCGGACGACAACGGATCGGTCCAGGCGCCGTCCGCACAACTTTCCTGGGCCGCCGCTGCAGGTGCCGGGAGTTACGAAATCCTGCTCGGGACTGTCAATCCTCCGCCGCTCGCGGGGTCCACGAGCGCGACCTCCTTCACCGCAAGCGACCTCACTCCCGGAACGACGTATTACTGGAGCGTCGTTGCCCGCAGTGCGTGCGATCGCGACAAGAAGACCGTGACGCCCGTGCGCACGTTCCGCACGAGCGGCAGTTGCGCGGCTCCGGCCGCCTTCACCCTCACGACACCAGCCTCGGGCGCGACAAACGTCTCCGTCGAGACGACGCTGGAATGGTCGGACTCCGCGAACGCCACGAGCTACGACCTCTACTTCGGCAGGAGTGCCGAACCCCCGGTCTTTCTCCTGGGGCTCACGACCAACAGAGTCCGAGTCTCCGGGCTGACCCCGGGCGCGAAGTACTACTGGCGCGTGATCGCGAACGTCGCGTGCGACGCCACACGCAAAGTCACCACGCCGGTCTCGAGCTTCACCATCCGCGGCGCATGCAGACCGGCGGGGGCGACCACATTCGCGTTCACGCCGTCCGGCACGATCGCGGTCGGGCAGACGTATGCAGTGACGTGGAACGCGGCGGAGGAGCTCGATGGGGACGGCTACTACATCGTGGAGCGCTCCCTGACGAGCAGCTTCACCCCGATCGCAGACACGCAGACGACCGCAGGGACCTCGGCGTCGTTCGTGGCTGGTACCGCGGGGACGATCTACCACCGCGTCCGGGCCGTCAATCCGTGCGACCCGGCCAGCATCGCTTCGCCGTCACGCGCGGTCACAGTGGTCGCCGCTCCGCCGAACATCACGTTCACCGTGCAACCGCAGTCGGTCGTGATGGCGCTGGGTGAAAAACTGGAGGAGAAGCGCGGGCGCTTCGTCCTCGAGAACATCGGCGACGAGCGCGTGTCCGTGCTCATCGGGCGTCAGGAAGTAGACTCGGTCCCCTTCTTCACGATCCGCGATCCACTGGGCGGCGACTCTTCGATCATCGAGCTTGCTCCCGGTCAGCCGAAAGAGATGGAGCTGCGCTTCTCCGGACCGCCAAACGACGTCGCCGGCTCGTATCAGGGCATCGTCTTCCTCGCGTCCCTCGGGAAGAGCCTGGCCATCACACCGTACGCGTTCGTAAGCCTTCGGGTCGGCGGCGGGGATACCGCCGTCCCGCAGTTCCGCGTCAACGGAGCGCCGGCCGGATACGCGTTCTTCCCCGGATACTCCGGCGACGATTCGGCGCGTCCGCCGATCAACGTCGAGATCCATAACGCGGGAGCGACGCCGATGGAGCTCGGCAGCGAGATTGGTCCGGAGTTGTGGTTGGTCCCAGAATCCGGTTGGAACGCAACGGCGATCCCTCCCGGTGCAACGCGTACGGTGCGACTCTTCACGCGCCGGAATCGCGCGCCCAACGGCTCCGCTCTGCCACGCTACACGTACTGGCGGGTGAGAACGAGAAACGGGCAGACGGCCCGGCTGCTGGTGCAGGACAACGACGTTCGCCCGACGGGAGCTGGGCGAGGCGCGGCTCTCGATGCGACGAGCCGTTCGCTGATCGTGTCGGAGGTCGTGAGCCGGCCGTCGGGTCGCTCCACCCTTCGTCTCAGCAACCTGGGCTCGGAGGTGGTGCAGGTCGAGCTGTTCTTCACGCCGCAGGGGGCGGACGGATTCGACGCCTCCCGCGTGAAACGAGCCTCGATCACCATCCCGGCGAACGACGTCGTGGCACTCAACGATCCGCTCGTGCAGTTGTGGGGTCTTTCCGTCCCGGCGCAGGGTCAGATCGAGGTGCGAACCGACCCGACCCGAATCGGCCTCCTCGGCGTGCGGTCCGAAGTCGTCACGAGCTCGAGCGGTGGCGAGTATGGCTCCATCAGTGCGGTGCACGTCCGCGGAGAGGGGGCGTCTGCCGGGAACGACCATGTGATCGTGGGCGTGTCGTCGGACGCGCGCACACGACCCGCGCTCACTCTGGCCGAGACCAGCGGCGTCGATCGGGCGACGGTGCGGATCACGCTCGACGACAAGGACGGCAACCGGAAGGGACAGAGAACTGAGGAGCTCGCGCGCTACGGGATGATGGAGCTCGACGAGATCCTCACTCTCCTTGGGGGCGCAAGCGGCAACGGCGCTCGCGTCGGCATCGAAGTGACGTCCGGCGGCGGCTCGGTGGCCGGCGTGGTCAAGCTGATCGACCGCGTCACCGGTGGCGGCGCGATCCTCGTGAGCGCGCCGCTTCAGCAGCCCGCCACGACGAACCTGCGCGGAGTCCGCACGGATGCGGAGCACTCCCGCAGCTACTTCCTGCCCGCGGTCCTCAACAGTCCGGCCAGCGGTTCGACGCCAGCGCTGCAGTCGACGATCGGGTTGGTGGCGGTGCAGGGGGAGGCCTCATTCAGCCTGACCTACCGCGACGCGACGCGCGTGCGCACCGCAACGGCGACCGTCGCTCAGGGCAGAACTGTCCATTACGCCAACGCTCTCGAAGAGCTGCTCGGCGTGGCGGCCGGAGAAGCAAGCGAGGGAACGCTGCTCATCGAGACGAACGGCAGCGGGCGTGTGTACGGAAGACTGACCTCGCCCGGCCCCAGCTCCCTTGCATCAATCTCTCAGGACCTCACCATCATCGGCAGCGACTCGGAGCTCGTGACGTCGGCTGAATCGCAGCGTCCGATCTATCTCGATGGACTCTCACAATCGATCGACGCGAACGGCGGCAGCAGGTGGTCGCTGTGGCTCAATGAGTTGAGCGGACGATCCGGCGGCGTGGTGGTCAGGCTGTACGAGGCCGGAAATCGCAGCGTGCCGTTCGCGGAAAAGCGCTTCCCGCTCACACCCTTCCGGACCCTCGGGCTGGAGGACCTCTTCTCCTCGATGGAGCTGACCACCGACGAGCGAAACAAAGACCGGGCGAACATCCTATTGTCGGTGACGTACGCGGATGGGGCAGCCGCAGTCGCGGCGATCGCTCGATCGCTCGACCGCTTCTCACTGTCCACCCGCGCCTTCGCTCTCGCTCCCGCCGGCACCGCGCCACTGGAGTTCGCGAAGGTCAGCGTCGTGGCGCCGGAGCCGCTCGGGGTTCCCAAGCGGCGCACGGTGAGGCCCTGATCGCGAGGGCGGAGAGGTGTTCACGAAGCTGGCACATTAGAAGTTCATGGACAGCGTCACCCGCAATGAGCGAGGCTCGACCGGATGGGTGTGGAAGTCTTCGATCCCATCAGCCACCTTGTCGCCTGCTGAGGATCCTGCCCGCCATGTGCTTGCAGGAGACGTAGGATGCTCCCGATCGCGCCGTTAAGGATCAAGGTGGTGCCTGACCCCACCTTGATCCTAAAGCTGGCTAACGCTTCACCAGGTCGATCATCCAGCGCGTGGTGTCGAAGGCTGTCTCGTGGTGGGTCGCCTTCACGTAGGTGCCCTGGACGGCGAAGCCACGCCCCAGGCCCACCCCCGCGCGCACGAGGTGGCCGCGATACCAGCTATGCAGGTACCAGTCATCGCCATTGAACGCCGTCATCACGGCGTCGCGGTCGAGGTCCTGATAGGTGTAGGCAAAGCGAAACGATCCCAGACCGCCAATGCGCCCTACCCGGAAACCTGTCTCCATCCCGTCTCTTTCGCCGTCGTTCGATGCGCCGAGGTTGCGCATGGCGTCGTAGTAGATCTCGATGGGAAACCAGCGATCCGAACGGAGCCTGAGGATGACGTCCGCAATCTCGAAATCAGAAGCGAAGCGCCGCGCTGCGCCGGTGCCGACCGTCCTGTTGTTCCGCCAGTTGCGGCGCCCCAGCACTTCCAGATCGTCGTACACGAAATATCCGAGGGAGACGTCGAAGGAGAGCGGCCAGGTCTCGCCGCCGCTCAAGGTGTACTGGCCGCCGGCCATGCGCGATTCATCGTTGTACAGCTGGGTGTTCACGAATGCGGCGGCTGTGATCTTCGAGCGAATGCCGCCACCCCAGGCGAAACTGCCCGCCGCTCCCTGCGGCTGCAGGTCGCTGTCCCACGTTGCCTCTGTCGTGTCGAAGGGGTTCTCGAACCTCCCAGCCACCAACTCGAGGCGATCGCCGCCCTTATAGCGGATGTTCAGGCGATCAAGGGCGATGCTGTTCGGCCGGAAGTTGTCCTGCCGCCCCGAGTACGTCAAGTGATCATTCGTAGCGACGCGCCGGAAACTTCCGTTGGTGCCCGCTCGCAGGATGCTCGCGCTTCCATCCACCAGCGAGCTCCCGTCTCCGAGGGGAAAGTCGTCATTCTTCTCGGAGTTGAGATGCAGGGCACCGCGAGCTTCGAATTCTATCGAGGAGTTGAATGCGTAGACGATCCCTGGCCGGAACTGAAGCCGTTGCCGCTCGAACGACTCGGGACGGGGGCGAGGGATCCCCTCCACTTCGTCATGACGGAGGAGAAGATCCCATTGAAACTGAAGAGGATTCGCCTGTTGTGCTCCGAGTGAGCATCCGGCGAAGACGAGTGACAGGTAGGCGAGCAGGTTTCGCAAGGTTCCCCTTTCTTCGATACAAGGTCGACACACCGGCGGTTCAAGAATAGGTATGCCTCCGGCAGAGTACGGTACTTCGATCAATTCGGGATCCGGGGCAAGTAGGATTGTCCCGATCCGGAGCCGCGCACACACCTGCGGTTCTCGATCACTCGATCCACTCGCGGCGCGTTTTCTGCTTCAACCGCGGATACACTTCCCCTGCCGGCCGCACTTATGAGCGATCTCCCTGTCACAGAGGACCTGCTTCTCTTCCGCGAGCTGTTCGATCGGATGCCTCAGCTTGGGTGGACGGCCCGGCCGGATGGCTTCATCGACTTCTACAACCGCGGCTGGTACG
>JANMSA010000280.1:0-1967 GCA_031388865.1 Acidobacteriota bacterium
CGAGGAGAACGACCGTGATGACCAGTGTCGCTTTGCGCATGATGGCTCCTGTCAGTCAGAGCCGTTTGTGTTCAAATCGCGTACCGCTTTCGGATTGCAGGCAGTCTGCAGTAGGCGGTAGGCAGGAGCAGATCCGCCACAAGCTCGGTCCGGAGTGCGTCTGAGCGTCCCTTTTGCGCCATGCGAGAGCGTGATCGATTGTCATCCTGAAACCCGAAGGGCGGCTCAGGATGACAGTTCCGAGCAAGTGTTTGCCCCGCGGTGCGCGGTCTTGCTACGCCGCTTTGCCGCGACTCACGGGGCGGGCAGCCGGCCCCGGTTTCGCCACGCAAAGCGCGAACTGCAAACGCCGTGCGGATCGGGTCGCCATTCAATCAGACTCGACGCCCGTGCTCGACCTGATAGACTGCGCGGGTTCCCAAATTGTGTGCAGTACGGCCCCCCTGTGAGAGTAGCGGGTCCCACCGAATGAACGCCGAGGCGACGTACCTTCAGTATCTCGATAGCATCAAGCGCATCGCAGCTTTTGTGGCGCGGCGAGGGCACGTCAACGCCGACGAAACCGAGGAGTTCGTGCAGATCGCGTCCGTGCGGCTCTGGGAGAACGACTACGCCATCATCGGCAAGTTCGAGGGCCGGTCGTCGTTCACGACTTACCTGACGACGGTGATCCTCCGTCTTTTTCACCAGTGGCGCGTCGAACAGTGGGGCAAGTGGCGCCCTTCGGCCGAAGCGAAGCGCCTCGGCGACAAGGCCATTCTTCTCGAGCGCCTCCTGACGCGCGACGGCTACTCCATTGCGGAGGCGGTCAAGATCCTCACCGTGCGCTCGGGCGCCGAGTTTACGGTCGCCGAGCTGGAGATGCTTTATCTGCGACTCCCGGTGCGCTTGCCGCGTCCGGTGCTTGTGTCGGAGGACGTGTCTCCTGACGCGCTCGCAGTCGAAGGGGACGCAGACGACCGGGTCGGGGGGCGCGATCGGGAGCGCACGGCGCGCAAAGCCGCCGAGGTCATGGACTGCGTGCTGCAGACGCTCCAGTCGGATGACCAGCTCATCCTGCAGATGCGATTCTGGGACGGGAAGAAGGTTCCCGACATCGCGCGAATCCTGCACCTGGACCAGAAGAAGATCTACAAGCGACTGGACAAGCTTTTCCTGATCCTGCGGAAGGCTCTGGAGGCGGGCGGGGTGAGGAAGTCGGAAGTGGAAACCCTTCTGGGCCGGGCGGATCAGGAGATCAGCCTGGGCATCATCGGCGACGGGGGAAACCCTCCTTTCCGTCCCTCCAATTCCTCGGACGGGAAGGAATCCCGAGGCGGTGAAGGGGTGCCTCAATGACCGCCGGTGGAACTATGAAGCAGTGCCCGAATGACGAGACGCTGGCCGCGTTCATCGATGGCCGGCTGAACGGTGAGGACCGGCAGAAGGTCGTTCACCACCTCGCTGAGTGTGCGGTCTGCCGCGAGATCGTGCTGATGGCCGACGAAGTGGGCATGGCGGAGGGCGTCGCCACTCCGGAGAACGTCGTGCGTCCCCGTTTCGGGCAACGCTGGATGCCGCCGGCAGCTGTTGCGGCCGGTCTGGCCGTGGTGGCAATTCTCTCTCGCGGCTGGATCTCCAATCAGAGTACCGGCGGAATGTCGGGCGTGGTGGCGGCCTACGAGGCGACGGAGCAGCGTCAGGTGCAAACGCGGCTCACCGGCCTTCCGTACAAGCCGTTCAAGATGCCGACGAAGTGTCCGGTGTGCGGCGGGCGTGTGTCCCGGCCAGAAGGCGAAGCCGTTTCGCGTTGCATCGCAGCTGACTGCCCAGCGCAGTTGATCGGCCGCTTGCTTCACTTCGCTTCACGGCGAGCGATGCGCATTGAAGGTTTAGGTGGAGCTCTTGCCGATCAATTGATCGAAAAGAAGCTAGTCAAGAACGTGGCCGACCTTTACAGCCTGACATTGGACGATCTCGTGTCGCTG
>JANMSA010000321.1:0-2212 GCA_031388865.1 Acidobacteriota bacterium
GTCACGATCGCGCATCTTCATCCCCTGATTGCATACAACTCCTCGACATTGAAGGAAGTGAATTTCAGTTCGGCGCTGTCCGATACCGCGTTCTATGCAGTCGACCACCGGGTGCACGAAGAGAGGATCTTCCCGGGCGCGGCGTTCCTGGAGATGGCGTGCATTGCCGGAACGATGGCCAGCGAGCAACGGGTTCGCAAGCTCAAGGATATCGTATGGATCCAGCCGCTGAGCTTCCGGAGCGGCGTTCAGACGCTGCGGACCGCAATCAAGCGCACGGACCATGGCGTCGAGTACGTGATCTCCTCGCTCGACGACGACAATGAGCTGATCGTGCATTCCGAGGGACGGCTGGTGTTCGAGACGGACGATGCCGAGGCCAACGATCGCACGCCGCCATCCTTGCTCAAGGCCGGTTGTCTGAATGCCGAGGACCGCGCGTCGTATTACGAGCGGCTCGGCTCGGTCGGCCTTCATTACGGACCCTCGTTCCAGACCATCCAGAACCTTCACGTCAATCACACCGCCGCACTTGCCAAACTCAGGATCGCTGATCATTTGAGAGCGGAATTCGGGCAGTTCATGCTTCACCCCAGCCTCATCGATGGTGCGTTGCAGACCATCGCCACGCTGGCCGGGGGGGAGGCGCGGAGCACGCCCTATCTGCCGTTCGCCTTGGACGAACTGGAGATCCTCGGGCCCGTGCCGCAGACGTGTTACGCGTATGCGGAGCGGGCGGACACGCATGCTCAGAACCACGCCGGCGTCATGAAGTTCAACATCCGGCTCCTGAATGAGAGTGGAGAGACGCTGGTGAAGTTCAAGAACCTCTACGTCCGGCCGCTGGCCACGCCGCTCACGGCCGGGCATGCTCAGGCTGCGGCACATCCGGCCTCGAAAGGGCGGCTGATCAGCCTCTCCGGTGGAGCGATCGAGTGATCGCGCCGCGGTGAATGCAGGTCAATCACGAGCGTCAGAACAGAGCGAGGCCGTTCAGCGATCACTGAGCGGCGCGCGAAACGAGTGAAGGGGAGCCACCTTATGAGTGTTGTGGGAATCGAGGCAATCAATCTTTTCGCGGGTAGCGCCTACGTCGACGTCGAGAAGCTGGCCAGACATCGGAAACTGGATACGGCGCGTTTCACGAACCTTCTGATGAAGGAAAAGACCGTGGCCCTGCCATACGAGGATCCGATTACGTTCGGGGTGAACGCCGCGCGGCCGCTGATCGATGCGATGACGCCGGAGGAGAGAGACCGGATCGAGATGGTCATTACGTCCACGGAGTCGGGAATTGACTTCGGCAAGTCGATGAGCACGTACTTTCACAGGCTTCTCGGCCTCAATCGAAACTGCCGGCTCTTCGAATTGAAAACGGCCTGCTACTCTGGCGTGGCCGGTCTGCAGACGGCGGTGAACTTCGTGCTGTCACAGACCTCTCCCGGTGCGAAAGCGTTGGTGATCGCGACCGACATCACCCGTTTTCTAACCGTCGAGGGGGGCCAGGGACTGTCCGACGACTGGTCGTTTTTCGAGCCGAGCGCCGGGGCCGGCGCCGTGGCGATGATCGTCAGCGACACGCCGCACATCTTCCAGATCGATCCCGGAGCCAGTGGCTACTACGGCTACGAAGTGATGGACACGTGCCGCCCTGTGCCCGACAGTGAGGCCGGCGATGCCGATCTCTCGCTGCTGTCATACCTCGACTGCTGTGAGGGAGCGTTCCTCGAGTACAAGAAACGGGTCGATGGAGCGGACTTCGCGAGTACGTTCGCCTATCTGGCCATGCATACCCCGTTCGGCGGCATGGTCCGAGGGGCGCATCGCGACATGATGCGCAAGCAGGTGAAGGCCAACCCGAAACAGATCGAGGCCGATTTCGAGCGTCGCGTCCTGCCGGGCCTGGAGTATTGTCAACGCGTCGGCAACATCATGGGCGCGACGACCCTGCTGTCGCTCGTCAGCACGATCGCGCACGGCGACTTCACGACACCGCAGCGAGTCGGTTGTTTCTCGTATGGTTCCGGCTGCTGTTCCGAATTCTTCAGCGGTGTCGCCACGAAGGACTCTCAGGACCGCGTCCGCGCGCTGCGCATCGAGGACCAGCTCGGCCGGCGCAGCGAGCTGTCGATGGAAGAGTACGACCGCCTGCTCGTGAGTAGCAATGCCGTAAAGTTCGGCACGCGCAATGTCGTCGTGGACACCGGATTCA
>JANMSA010000533.1:0-2517 GCA_031388865.1 Acidobacteriota bacterium
CCCAAGATGGAGGGCGTGAAGCTCGAAGAGCACTACCGCGAAACGCTGCGCGTGCTCGGGCAGCAGGGCGGAATGCTGGGCCTCATCTTCCGCAAGGCGCAGAACAAGATCCAGGATCCGGCCAAGCTGCGGCGGCTCATCGTGGACCTGATCGACAAGGAGGAATGGTCCTCGCTCTCGTCCGACGTGAAGGGCGGGGCGGGTCAGTACTTCACGCCGCGGCCTCTCATAGCGGCGATGGTGGATGTGGTCGCTCCGCGGCCTGGGCAGTCGATCTGCGACCCGGCGTGCGGCACGGGCGGTTTCCTGCTCGCGGCGCACGACTATTTGGCCAAGCACCACGCGCTCGACCGGGCGCAGAAGAAGCGGCTCAAGGCCGGGACATTCTTCGGCATCGAGCTGGTCGACAGCGTCACGCGGCTTTGCGCGATGAACCTGCTGCTGCACGGCATCGGTGGCGAGTCCGAGGAGGATTTGCCCGTCGTCAGCAAGGACGCGCTGGCCGGGAAGCACGGGGAATACGACATTGTCCTGGCCAATCCGCCGTTTGGCAAGAAGAGCAGCGTCACCATCGTCAACGAGGCGGGCGAGACGTCCAAGGAATCGCTCATCATCAACCGCGACGATTTCTGGGCGACCACCAGCAACAAGCAGCTCAATGTCCTTCAGCACATCTTCACCATCCTCAAGCAGCACGGCCGCGCGGCGGTGGTGTTGCCGGACAACGTGCTCTTCGAAGGCGGGGCGGGCGAGACGATCCGCCGCGAGCTGCTGAAGCAGGCGGACGTTCACACCCTGCTGCGGTTGCCCACTGGGATCTTCTACGCGCAGGGGGTGAAGGCGAATGTGCTCTTCTTCGACCGCAAACCCGCGCAGGAGAAGCCGTGGACGTGGCGGCTGTGGATCTATGACCTGCGGACCAACCAGCACTTCACCCTGAAGGAGCGGACCCTTAAGCGGTCGGACCTCGATGAGTTCGTGGCCTGCTACAACACGAAGGACCGCACCAGCCGGAAAGAGAGGGAGCGGTTCAAGAGCTTCACCTACGAAGAGCTGGCGAAGCGTGACAAGGTCAACCTCGACATCTTCTGGCTGAAGGACGAAGCTCTGGAGGAGAGCGCGAATCTGCCTGCGCCCGAGGTGATCGCCGCGGACATCACCGCGGACCTCGAAGCCGCGCTGGAGCAGTTCGCCGCGATCGCTGAGGACCTCAAATAGGAGGGACGAGACCGAGTGCTTGACCTCGGAAGCTGCTGGGCTCGCTTTGAGCGTGGGAAGGAACACATCCGTCTCCTCGAGGGCGCCGTGTCTGAGTGGGCGGGAGGTGGTCCGTACGCCTTTCGGCACCAGGCGAACTCTGACTTCACACGCTTCTCGATGATCGCGGAGGAACGCGTTCCGCCGGATCTAGTTCGTTGGGCCTTGATGGCATGCGAGGCCTTCGCCAATCTCCGGTGCAGCCTCGACCACCTGGTTTGGGCGATTGGAGAGTGGCAAGGCGTCATCTCTGGCCTCACGGAGGTGCAGGAGAGGGAGATCTGTTTTCCTATCCACGACAGCCAAGACAAGTTTCGAAGCGCGAGCGGACGGAATCTTCGCGGCTTCAGCAGTCGGGTGCTGGCGGCCGTCGAATCGGTTCAACCATACAACCGCCCCCATCCGGACCTGCCGCCCTTGCTTGGACTGCTCAGCCACATAGACAACATGAATAAGCACCGGCTGGTGCTGCCCGTCGGCCAAATAGTGGGCGCTGTGAACACGAAGGTCTCCAATATCAATCCGCCTATTTTGGCGACAGAGATGCTCCGGGTCGAGTGTGCCATCAACGAGGTTATGCACAATACCGAGGTGCTGGCGATCGTGACCTCGAAACCCCAACGGACCGTCGTCACATTCAATGCACACATCGAACTGGGAGCCGCCTTGGCCATCGCGAATGCGCCAAACACCAACGTTCGGTTCCGCAACGTGTCCGTTCTTTTCAACGAGATCGCGATGGAGGTCAAAGCGACGATTGAGGGCGTGGCGGCCGCGGCATGAGGGTGGGCGCCTCTCGAAGAAGGCGCTTGCGCCGGCTTCTCAGCCACGCCGAAGTCCGACAAGCATCTGGACCACGCGGGTCAGCTTGTGCTTCGCGCGCATCGCGTCCGCGATGGCGACGTGGCCCGTCACGCGAAGAATGTCTACAGCCGCCGCGCACTCCATCGCAGACCCCTGTGCCATGGCGAAGAAATGAAGCCGGCCACGCTTCGTCCTGCGGCCACAGCCTTCGGCAAGGTTCAGGCAAATCGAAGCGGCAGCGCGCTCGAGTTGATCGCGCAGGGACGGACGGGCCGTCCGCGTGACTTCCGGAACCATCGCGGCGAATTCGAGCGCGACGCGAAACGCGTCGAGACGTTCGTGGTCGAGCAGCGGCGTGTCGGCGGTGAACGATTCGTTCGCGGCGGGAGCGTCAGGCGCGTCGGCTGCGTTCTCGGGTGTGAGATTCAAGGCGGGACTCCTTTCGAAAGGCACGGC
>JANMSA010000348.1:0-4545 GCA_031388865.1 Acidobacteriota bacterium
CCCTCGCCGCCCTCGTGGGAGAGCTGAATCGCACAGAGTCGAGGCACATCATCACCATCGAAGACCCGATCGAGTACGAACATCGCAACGGAAAGGCGATCATCGAACAGGTCGAGGTGGGCCGCGACTCTGTGCGATTCAGCTCTCCCACGAGGGCGGCGAGGGTCGTGGACTTGCCCGAGCCGGTCGGACCGCAGACAAGCACGAGCCCGCGGGTGGGTTTCACCAGTTCCGCGAGTGACGGCGGCAGCCGCAGCTGCTGCAGCGTGGGTACCTCGGTGGGCAGTGCGCGGATCGCGGCGGCGAGGGTCCCTCGCTGACGATGGACATTGACCCGGAAGCGCCACGCCCGGCGATCGTCCGCCGAGGCGGCGCGCGAGAGGCGAAGGGAGAAGTCGGTGGCGCCGTCGGCCTCGAGCTTCTCGCGCACGCGGCCGGTGAGCACGCCGTTGAGCAGCGAGTGGATGTCGTCGCTCGACAGCGGCAAGTCGCCAGCTCGGGTCAGGCGGCCCCCGATCCGGAAGATGGGCGCCACGCCGGCCACGAGATGAAGGTCGCTGGCGCCGCGCTGCGCGACCTCGATCAGGAGCTGCTCGAGTGCGTTGCCCTCGGCCACCTGAAGCGGCAGCTCCTGCCTGGGCCCGTCACTCGGTGGCGTTCCTCCGTCCGAATCGTTGAGTTCACGAACCAGCGCCTGCAATTGAGGGTCGGGCATCAGCTTTTTCATCACGGACGGTCTACGAATGAACCGTGCCACTGGTGTCGGCTGGTTTCTTTTCCACCCCCTCCCGCCTCCAACTCAGAAGAATCGAGGAGGCACTATGTTCGAGAATTCGGTCGTCCCTGCCCAGGCTCGCGCGTCACGCGGGCGGATCGGTCTGCTCACCGCGTCGATCGTTGCGCATACCGCGATCGTCTTCGGCGTCGTCGCGGCGAGCATTGCGTCGGTCCAGTTTCCGGCCGTCGCGCCTGACGAGTACCGCGCAGCACCGCCGCTTTTTGTTCCCGTACAACCCCCGCCACCGCTGGGGAGACCGGACGCAGGACGCCCGCAACCGCAACCAGCCGTGAAGCCCGTGGCCGCGGCGCAGTCCACGGAGATCACTGCTCCGGCAACCGTACCCGAGAGGGTCACCGCGGTCACGGACGAGCCGGTGACTACGGGCGCCGGCGATCCCACTCTCGACGCCACAGGCACCGGCACCGGTACCGAAGCCGGACCTCTTGGTGTGCCGTGGGGCGTGGCGAACTCGATCGGAGACCTCGACGCGCCTCCGGCGCCGATCGGAGTGCCCCAGATCGAAGAGAAGATCTATCAGCCCCACGAGGTGAGGGCGCCCGTCCTGATGCACAAAGTCGAGCCGCGTTACCCGCAGATCGGGTCGCGAGTGGGCATGTCCGCGACAGTCGCGGTGCGGTGCATCATCGACAGGTACGGGCGCGTGCGCGACGCAGAAGTGGTCGTCCCAGCGGCGATGGCGCCCTTCAACGCAGCAGTCCTGGATGCCGTCGTCCAATGGCGCTTCACCCCGGGTTCGGTACGTGGAGAAGCGGTGGACTCGTACTTCAACCTGACGGTGCGGTTCACGATGAAGAGGTGATCGGTGAGGGCAGAAGTCTCGGCAGCGGGCACGTTGCGCTCATAGAGCGTCACGATCCCGTAGATGGCCGCGGCGAAGACGATCACTCCGATTCCGTATTTGAGGATGCGCGTACGGAGCTGCCTCGCGACCTCCGTCGCGTCGCCGCGCATGATCCGCCCCTGCTTCGCCCAGTTCGGGTGAGGGATCAGTCCACCGCGTTGCTGTGAGTAGAGGCCGAATGCGCAGACCATCTCGCCTTGCTTGATCGTTTTTTCTTCGAACTGGCAATCGTTCAGGTCGACCTCGCGGTCGGTGCCGCGCTTATCGACACGGAAGTTGCCGTCGTCGTCGGTCGACTCCTGCTCCATGCCGATCTTGTCTTTCTTCGGCGTGTCGAGCGACTGGAACTGTGTGCTGCCAATGTACTGCTCCGCATTGGCAACCGCGCTGCGATCATCGACTTCTTCCGGCTTCACGTCGAGAGTCGGCACCGCCAGGAGCCGCACTGTCCCCTGACGCGTCGCAATCGTGCTCGGAGCCAGCGCCTTTCCCTCGAAGTACCTCACCTCGGACGAGCTCTTTCCGCTCCGTTCCGTCCTGAAAATTTTGTACTCATACGCGACGGCGCTCTGTCCCGAGAGCGGCGTGCGCAAAGGGGTCACCGAACGGATATGTCCACTGACCGCCGTCCATGCACCATCTCTCGGCGGAGTGCCGACGATTGCGTCAAGCAGCATCGACCGCTCGCGTGCGGCTGCCCGTATGGCCACGACATAAGAGACGCAGATCGTCGCGCACAGACCGGCGCCACCGGCAGCCCACCAGATGAAGGGTTCCAGAACCCCGAGGCGCAGCAGGAAGAAATAGAACCCCGCCGAGGCACCGCCCCAGCCGAGAGTCCAGAGTAAGCATGAGCGCGCGCAACCAGACACGGAGGCATCTTACGACTTCGCCGCCTGGCCGTAATCAGGAACCGGTCACGACTCCGGCGCGACTTCGTCCGCTGCGGTCAGCGTTCGTCGATGCAACGAGGTCACGTACACGACCCCCACCACCCCTCCGATCGTGAGCGCGGCACCGGCGATGGCCATGGGAGTGAGATGCTCGGCAAGGAGCGTCACGCCGAGGAGCATGGCCACGATGACGGCCAGTTGCGAGATCACGCCGACGGTCATTGCGTCGACCCAGCGCAGACTGAAGGTGAGCAGAAGCTGCGCGCCGATGGCGAACAGCGACGTCGCCGCCAGCGACATCCACTCGTCGGGTGTCGGCTGCTTCCACGTCGCGATGGCGAACGGCGCAGTCAGCAAAGTGCCGAGCAGGCAGAAACTCGTGTAGACCGCCCACGAGTTCTCGGTCTGCCGGGCGGCCCGCATGGCAGTCACCGCTGCGCCCGAGAGGACGGCGGACGCGAGGCCCACGAGCTCCCAGGTGCCAAATCCCAGAAAGGCACCGGGCCGCGCATTCGCCTGCACCACCAGGAGCACGCCCGCAAGGGCGATCGGCATCGGCAGCAGCACCTTCGGGCTGATGCGCTCGTGCAGGAAGAGGATGGACAGGATCCCGCTGAACAGCGGCGCGGTGTAGTTCAGCAGTGTGGCCACACCGACGTGAATGTGCTCGATGGCGATGAAGTACGCAAGAACCGCCAGGCCGCCGAAGAAGCCGCGGTAGAACAGCAGGTCGAGGCGCTGGAATGTGAATGCGCGGTGCCGGTAACGCGGAATCAGCAGCGCCGGAATGAGGCCGGTCGCGAAGCGGATCATGGCCACCTGCGAGCCGGAGAGGCGCGCCGAAGCGAGTTTCGCCGCGAAGGCCATCGCGCCGAAGAGGACGGCCGAGCACACCATGAGCAGCAGTGCGCGCTCGGTGTCCTTTGATATCGTCACGAGGGGAGAATACCAATGAGCGCAGTGCAGTACCGCGAGGCCGCACCGGCCGACGCCTCAGCGATCATCGAATTCCAGGTGGCCATGGCCCGCGAAACCGAGGACGTCGCCCTCGAGGTCGAGGTCACCACGCGGGGCGTCCATGCAGTCTTTGCCGATCCGTCTCACGGACGCTACTTCGTCGCGGAGTCCGGCAGCCGCGTGGTCGCTTCGCTGATGATCACCTACGAATGGAGCGACTGGCGCAACGGCGTAGTGTGGTGGATCCAGAGCGTCTACGTCATCCCGGAGTTCCGTCGTCGGGGCGTCTACGCGGGGCTCTACGCGCACGTCAAAGCGATGGTCGACGCCGAGCCCTCCATCCGCGGCATCCGACTCTACGTTGACGACCGCAACCAGCCGGCCCAGGAGGTCTACGCGCGCCTCGGGATGAATGGAGAGCACTACAAGGTGTTCGAGTGGATGAAATGAGCTCGCAGCTCTCGCCTTTAGCTCTCAGCTCTCAGCTCGCAGCTCGCAGGAGATGAAACGCGCACTGAGCTCCGAGTTGTCCAAGAGCGGCGCAATCGCGCAGCGTCCGTCGCCTCATCTCCTGAGAGCTCGAGTAGCTCGCAGAGCTCTCAGCTCGCAGGAGGACCAGAACGTCCTGAGCTGTCTCCTGTCGTAGTGAGCAGCGCAACCGCGCCAGCGGTCCGTCGTCTCATCTCCTGAGAGCTGCGAGCCGAGAGCTGCGAGCTAAACAAGGGGAAACCGTTCTGCAACAACGCTTCTCCCTCGGCCCTCGTCCCTTGGCCCTCGGCCCTCTCCAAGCCATACTCCGGCCATGCGCCGCATCCTGCTGATCCTTGCTCTCGCCGCCTCCACGTTCGCTCTTCCTCCGAACGTCGAGAAGATCGACTCGTTCCGCGGGATCGATCAGTACCGCCTGAAGTCCAATGGCATGACGCTCCTGGTCGTGCCGGACCACACTTCGCCCGTTTTCACGTTCATGGTCGTGTACCACGTGGGCTCGCGCAACGAGGCTCCCGGCAACACCGGCTCCGCGCACCTGCTCGAGCACATGATCTTCAACA
>JANMSA010000369.1:0-7376 GCA_031388865.1 Acidobacteriota bacterium
CCGCTCAGGATGGCCCGTGGAGCGGTGGGCTCTCCGCCCCCCGAGGCGCTGGGGAAGCTTTGGGCACGGGCCCGGCGGGCTGAGAGCCCACCGCTTCACTGGTTGAACCTTACGCCCACGCTCACCACTTGTAGCGTCCCGCGTCGATCACGGCCGCCGCGATGCGACGGCGCGCCGCGACGCTGTCGAACGGTTTCCGCGCGATCAGAGCGTCTGCGTGCGCGCTCAGCTGCGCATCGCCGGTTGCAGCCGCGATCTGCCTCGTGGCGTGCCAGATGCGCGTGGTCGCGTCGCTCGTGTAAACCGCGACCATGTCAGCGGCAATGGCGTCACGGCTCTTTTCCGCGCGCAGGCGTGCGCTCTCGATCGCGTACGTCTCGATCGTCACGTCGGCGATGTGGCCCAACACCTCCTGCGACGTGTCCGCGGTGATCGACGCGAGCATGGCCAGCACAAGGCGCTTGCGCGGATCGCCGGTCTCCGCCGTACCGGTCAGTTTTCTGAGCCGGGTGGGGATGATCAGGCGGTTGATCTCGTTCGTCCCCTCGTAGAGCCGCGTGATGCGTGCGTCGCGAAACGCGCGCTCCGCGGGGTACTCCTTCGAGTAGCCGTACCCTCCGTAGATCTGGACCGCCTCATCGACCACGTACGCCAGGGTCTCACTCGTCCAGACCTTGTTGATCGAGCATTCGACTGCGAACGACTCGATGGTTTTCAGCACGTCGGTGTTGCGCTCGATCGCGCGATCGGCGTCGCCCAGCGTGCGATAGACCATCGCGTCGCCGGCGTAGCAGCGCAGGGCCATTTCTGCGAGCTTCTGCTGAATCAGTCCGAACGACGCGATCGGTTTTCCGAATTGATGACGTCCCCGAGCGTACTCGATGGCCCCGCTGAGCGAGTGCTTCGCGCTGCCGATGTTCCGCGTCCCGAGCTTGAGACGCCCGATGTTCAGGACATTGAACGCGACCTTATGTCCCTCTCCGATCGTGCCCAGGACGTTCTCTTTCGGGACGCGCACATTCTCGAGAACGAGCGCCGTCGTCGAGGATCCGTCCAGCCCGAGCTTCGGCTCTTCGCGTCCGCTCACGACGCCCATGCTCCGCTCGACGAGGAAAGCGGTGAAGTGCTGGCCATCGACCTTCGCGAAGATGGTGAAGAGGTCCGCGAAGCCGCCGTTGGTGATCCACATCTTCTGGCCGTTGAGGACGTAATGATCGCCATCCAGAGTCGCGCGCGTCCGGGCCGCGAGCGCGTCTGATCCCGACTCGGGCTCGGTCAGGCAGAACGCGGCGATCAGTTCGCCTGCTGCGAGCCTGGGCAGATACCGGGCTTTCTGCGCAGCCGTTCCGAAGTAGACGAGAGGCAGCGTACCGATGGTGGTGTGCGCTCCCAGGGACCCTGCGAAAGACGGGATGACCCCGATCTTCTCGCCGACATACGAAGAGCTCACCTTGTCCAAACCCAGCCCGTCGTACTCCTCAGGGATGTCGATGCGCAACAGGTCGAGCTCTCCAGCCTTCCGCAGCAGATCGCGCGTGACGCTCCAGTCCTTCGCGTAGATCTGTTCCTGGCGCGGCAGCACTTCCGTGCGGATGAAGTCTTCAGCAATGCGCCCGAACATCTGTTGCGCCGCGGAGAGGTCTTCGCGGGTGAAGGTTTCGTCGGGAGTTGCGTCGTGAAAGAGGAAGCTCATCGGGCATTTGGTTGTCGGTTGTCAGTTGTCTGCGGGATCTTGCCTGTGCCCCAGGCTCGGTGAGCGCCCTCGGCGGCGAGAGGGCCCAGACACCTGACAACCGACAACGATCACATGCTATCCTACCTACCGATCGGTAGGTCAATTTGAAGGCTCCCATTGCACAAGAGGACGGACGTGCTGCCGAGGTGTATCGGACGGCTGCGCGGATCATTCTGCAGAAGGGGTACGACGCCACATCCGTGAGCGATATCGCGGACGCGGTAGGCATCACCAAGGCCGGTCTCTATCACTACATCCGTGGCAAGACAGAGCTGCTGTTCAACATCATGCAGTACGGGCTGGCAGAGCTGGAGCGCGAGGTGATGG
Source organism: Acidobacteriota bacterium (assembly GCA_031388865.1). Lineage (GTDB taxonomy): Bacteria > Acidobacteriota > Thermoanaerobaculia > Gp7-AA8 > Gp7-AA8 > QHVT01. The sequence goes on from JANMSA010000369.1 coordinate 2,063, forward strand.
TGCCGGCGCGAGCCATCGCCGATCCTGTGGAACGGCTGCGCTTCGTGATCTCGATGCACGCGCAGCTGGTCACGCGCGGCGACGGCGCGGTGACGATCCTGGTCGACGAAGCGCGAGCCCTGACGCCGGTGCAGAATCGAAAGGTCACGAAACTCAAGCGTGACTACCTCGACTACATCCGCGACACCCTCGACGAGTTGCGCACGACGGGCAAGCTGCGAGAGGTCAACACCACCGTCGCGGCGTTCAACATCATCGCCTCCATCAACTGGCTGTCGCGCTGGTACAGGCCCGGCGGCCCGCTCTCGGCCGCCGAGATCGCCGAAGAGACCACCGACATCATCCTGAACGGAACCATGCGCCGGGAGCCTCGCGCCCGGCGCGGTCTGCGAGCACTATGAGAACCAGTAGGCAGTACGCGGCAGGCAGTACGCAGGAGGCCGCCGCCCAACCTGGGGGGATCGCGGTCGCCCCGTCGGCGTCGCGAGCTTCAACTCCCGCCAACCGCCAACCGTTCCCTGGCTTCATCTCCTGCCGACTGCCTGCTGCGTACTGCCTGCGAGACACATGAACATCCTCGTCTGCATGAAACAGATCCTCGATCCGGAGGTGCCGGCGCGGGACTTTCGCATCGATCCGGACCGCCGTGAAGCGGAGCGCGGCTCCGCGAATCTGGTCACGAACATCTTCTGCGAAAACGCGCTCGAGACTGCCCTGCAGTTTCGCGATCGGAGCGGCGGCGGGCGCATCACCGCGCTCGCCTATGGCCCCACCAGCGCGGAGGACACGCTGCGAAAGGCGTTGGCCATGAAGGCGGATGCGGCGGCGCATGTCGTCGACGAGTCGGGCGGCAATCCAGATCCGCTGCACGTCGCGCGCATCCTGGCGGCCGCGACTCGCAAGCTCGGTGCCCCGGGCCTGAGCGGAGTCGAAGGCTTTGACCTGATCCTCACCGGCCGTGAGGCGGGAGACTGGGGTGCTGGCCAGACGGGCGGACTGCTCGCCGAGGAGTTGGGAATGGCGTGCGTGTCGTTCGCCGATTCGCTGGAAGTGAGCGGCAAGAAGCTGCGCATCAGGCGGCAGACCGACGCGGGGTGGGAGATGCTCGAGGTGGAGACGCCCGTCGTGGTGACGATCACGAACGATGAGCACAATGTCCCGCGCATCCCCAAAGTGCGCGACGTGATGATGGCGCATCGTCAGCCGTTGACTCAGTGGGCCGTAGCGGAGCTGGGTGTCGCTTCCGAGGAGTACTACGAAGTGGTGGAGCTGCGCATCCCGGCCAGGGAGTCGCGCTGCGAGCTGGTCACCGGCGACACGCTCGAGCAGAAGGTCGACTCGCTGGCGCGCAGGCTCCTGGAGGTCACCTCCACATGAGCGGTGTCGTCATCGTCGTGTTCGGATCGACGGAGGATCGGTCAGCGCAGGGGTTGGCCGGAGCGGCGAAGCAGCTCGCGGAAGACTTCCGCGTCGTGGCCGTCGACGACTACCAGCCGGAGGAGACGCTGGCTGCGCTGGTGGAGGCCTGTCGTGACGCTGAGGTGATTCTGCTGGCAAACGATGCGTACAGTCAGGAGGTTGCGCCGCGTCTCGCGCACCGGCTCGGCGGAGCGGCGGTGGGCGACGGCACCAGCGTGGAGCTCGTCGACGGCAGGCTGCGCGTGACGCGGCAGGTGTACGGCGGAAAGGCGCTGGCGATGATCGAGCTGCGGCGCACTCCCGCGGTTGCCTGGCTGCGCGCGAGGTCCTTTCCGGTGGGACAGGTGCCATCCGCCACGCGGCTCGCCGCTCCGAAGGAAACGCGCATCATCGAGCGCAACACCGCCGCACAGAACGACGCGCGTCTCGAAGACGCCAGGGTGATCGTCTCCGGCGGCCGGGGAATCGGCGGCCCGGAAGGCTTCAAAGACGAGCTCGAGCCACTGGCTCGACTCCTCGGCGCCCAGATGGCTGCTTCACGCGCCGCGTGTGACGCCGGCTGGGTCCCGCCGACGTGGCAGGTCGGACAGACCGGGAAGAAGGTCGCGCCCGACCTTTATCTGGCCATCGCCATCACCGGCGCGAGCCAGCACATGGCCGGCATCAGCGAGGCCAGAACCATCGCCGCGATCAACATCGATCCCGACGCGCCGATCTTCAAGCACGCGCGTTTCGGCATCGTCGCGGACTACCGCAAGGTTCTGCCATTGCTCCGCGCGAGACTGGAGGAGCTTCGCAAGTGAGGCCTTTTGTTGCTGGTTGCTGGTTGCTGGTGGCGTGGCCGGTTTCTCGCGGAGCCATCGTGATGCGATCGTTGCTGGTTGCTGGTTGCTGGTTGCTCGTGGTCTGGGGCCTGAACGGAGCTCCACGAGTAACCAGCAATCAGCAACCAGCACCCAGCACGGCGACGCGCGAGATCTACTGGAACATCTCCCACACCTGGGTGATGTACGCGTTGCTCGTCCCGACCATGGCCATCGGCGCGTGGGGGATCTGGCGGCGGGTGCGTCGGTGGAGAAGCGGGCTCGCCGCTTCGCGGTTCGACCGGCCGGCGGAGCGAACGCGGCGGCTTCTCGATCATGCCTTGGCGCAGCGGCGCAATCCCATCTTTCACCGGCTGCTGACCTGGGGATTCATCATCCTCACCATCGCCACGATCGTGGTCGCGCTCGACGCGGATTTCGGCACGACCATCATGCGCGGCGCGTTCTACCTCTACTTCCAGTCGCTGATCGTGGACGTCTTCGGTGCGCTGGTTCTGGTGGGGATCGGCATCGCTGCGGTTCGGCGGTACGTGAAGCGCCCTCGTAAGCTGGTGTACACCGATGAGGCCACGCTGATCCTCCTGTCGATCTTCGTCATCGCGCTGACGGGATTTCTGATCGAGGCCTGGCGCATCGAGGCCACTCGCGATCCCTGGGCATCATGGTCACCCTTCGGAAACCTGCTCGGTCAGGGGTTTGCGACGTTCATGAGCGTGGAGAGCATGGTCGTCGCGCACCGCGTGCTGTGGTGGCTGCATCTCGTCGTCAGCTTCGCGTTCTTCGCATGGATTCCGTTCACGAAGATGAGGCATGTGTTCACCTCACCTCTGAACATCTACCTTTCGAACCTTGCGCCGATCGGCGCGTCGCTGAAAGGGGTGGATTTCGAGAAGAGCGAGCAGCTTGGCGTGAGCACTCTGGAGGACTTCACCTGGAAGGACCTCCTCGATCTCGACGCGTGCACCGAGTGCGGAAAATGCACGGACGCCTGTCCGGCGCACGCCGTCGGGAAGGCGCTGTCGCCGCGCGACATCATCCTGCAGCTGCGCGATCTGCCGGCGAAGAGCAACGTCATCCAGGGCGCGTCCGCGCCGGAACCGCTGTGGGAGTGCACGACCTGCGCGGCCTGCGTCGAAGCCTGCCCCGTCTTCATCGAGCAGATGCCGAAGATCGTCGACATGCGCCGCCACCTGGTCATGGAGCAGGCCGAGTACCCCGACTCGATGCAGGCCGCGATTCTCTCGCTCGAGAAACGAGGTCATCCCTTCACCGGAACGCAGGCCACGCGCATGGACTGGGCGGAAGGCCTGGACATCCAGCACGTCAGCGAGGCGAAGGATGCGGAGCTGCTCTTCTGGGTCGGCTGCGGCGGCGCTCTCATCGAGCGCAATCAGAAAGTGATCCGCTCGACTGCCCAGCTGATGCAGCAGGCGGGTGTGAAGTTCGCGGTGCTGGGGCGTGATGAGAAGTGCTCCGGCGACCCGGCGCGCCGCATCGGCAACGAGTTCCTCTTCGAGATGCTGGCGAAAGACAACATTGCCAGCCTGACCAGGCATCAGGTGCGGAAAGTGGTCACGCCCTGCCCGCATTGTTTCAATACGTTCAAGAACGAGTACCCGCAATACGGCGGTATGTTCGAGGTCATGCACCACAGCGAGTACCTGGCCGGACTGGTCGACGAGGGGAAGCTCGCCCCGGCAACTGCATCTCCGAAGAAGGTCGCCTTCCACGATCCCTGCTACCTCGGCCGCCAGAACGGCGTCTACGACGCACCGCGCCAAGTCGCAGGCGCGAACGTGGAGATGGAGCGCAGCCGCAACAAGTCGTTCTGCTGTGGCGGCGGCGGCGGGATGAGCTTCGTCGACGAGCCTGCCGGCAAGCGCGTGAACCAGGAGCGCGCTGCGGAGGCTCTCGCCACCGGCGCGGACGTCCTCGCCACCAGCTGCCCCTTCTGCATGACCATGATGCAGGACGGCATCAACGCGAAGCGCGGCGAACGCGAGATGGCGGTGATGGATATCAGCGAGATTCTTCTGGAGGCGCAATGAGGCGGTTGCTGGTTGCTGATTGCTGGTGGTCTGCGGGCTCGGGCTCGCGGCAACGGTCCCCCGACGTGCCGGCCGTTGTCGGTTGTCGGTTGTCAGTTGTCTGCGAGTCGCGGACTCGCGGTACAAGCGTCCCCAGAGTGAACCTGCCGGTCGTTGTCAGTTGTCGGTTGTCCGTTGTCTGCGCGTCGCGGACTCGCGGGCCAAGCATTCCCAGTGCGCTTGCGGAGACCCGGGTTACGGGAACTGCTCCCGAGAGCCGCGATGCTCGGACAACTGACAACCGACAACCGACAACGAGGGAGTCACCATGGACTTGAATCTCACGGAAACCGAACGCTCCTTCCGCGACGAGTTCCGCGGGTGGCTGCAGTCCAACGTGCCGCCGGCATGGACCGCCAGCACCAGCGAGAACCGTCACGACTATGAGGCGTACCTCAAACAGTGGCAGCGCACGCTCTACGAAGGGGGATGGGCGGGCGTCTCGTGGCCGAAGGAGTTCGGCGGGCGCGGTGCGACGCTCATGCAGCAGGCCATTTTCCAGGAGGAGCTGGCTCTCGCGGACGCGCCGCAGTTCATCGGCGTGATCGGGTTGTCGCTCGTCGGGCCGACCATCATCGCCATGGGTACCGAGGAGCAGAAGGCGCGGTATCTGGCGAAGATCCTGTCGGGCGAGGAGATCTGGTGTCAGGGGTTCTCGGAGCCGAACGCGGGCAGCGACCTGGCCGCGCTGGGGACGAAAGCCATCCGGGACGGCGACGACTTCATCATCAACGGCCAGAAGATCTGGACCAGCCTGGCCCAGGTCGCGGACTACTGTCTGTTGCTGGTACGGACGGACTTCGAGTCGCCGAAACACAAGGGCATCACCTGCCTGCTCCTGGACATGCACCTCCCGGGAGTGTCGGTGCGTCCTCTGCGCATGATGTCCGGAGACTCCGGGTTCAACGAGGTCTTTTTGAGCGACGTCCGGGTCCCGCCGAGCCAGATTCTGGGCAGGGTCCACGAGGGCTGGACGACGGCAAT
>JANMSA010000394.1:0-13194 GCA_031388865.1 Acidobacteriota bacterium
GCACTTCTTCTCATCCCTTCAACAGCTTCCGCGCAGGTGCCTCTCGGCACCGCCCAGAACTTCGCGGCTCTCGGCGGGTCGACGGTCACCAACACAGGTTCGTCGGTCATTACAGGCGACGTCGGCCTCTCGCCCGGCAGCTCCGTGACGGGATTTCCTCCAGGCTTTGTCGCGGGAACAGTTCATATCGCGAACGCCGTGGCAGCGCAGGCGCAGAGCGATCTCGTGATCGCATACAACGCGGCTCTCGGCCTCCCGTGCGCGGTAGACCTCACGGGACAGGACCTCGGTGGACTCATCCTTACACCGGGCGTCTACTGTTTCTCCACTTCGGCACAACTGACCGGGACCCTGACCCTCGACTATCAGGGAGATTCGAACGCCTTCTTCCTCTTCAAGATCGGCAGCACCCTCACCACGGCGAGCGGTTCGGCCGTGGTTGCGACGAATCCATCGACCACGACCTGCCCCAACAACCTGTTCTTCCAGGTCGGGAGCTCCGCCACGCTCGGGACGGGCACTTCCTTTCAGGGAAATATCCTCGCGCTGGCGAGCATCACGCTGAACACAGGCACAACGTTGAATGGCCGCGCTCTGGCCCGCAATGGCGCGGTGACGCTCGCTGCGAACACCATCCTTGCGTGCGGACGGATCGGTTGCCCCACCATCCTGGTCGGTCCGAACAGTCTGCCGCCCGGCACGGTCGGCACTCCTTTCAACGCGACGGTTACGGCGTCCGGTGGGACAGGAACGTACACCTTTGCATTGACCGCTGGCTCTTTGCCGGCAGGGCTGAGCCTCAGCAGCGCTGGTGCAATCACCGGCACACCGACTGCTCCCGCGGCTGCGAATTTCACCATCACCGCGACCGACAGCAATGGCTGCACGGGAAGCCGTGTCTTCACGAATCCGGTCGCGTTCTTCTCGCCTGGAATCCCGGCACTCGACTACGCCGGAATGGCCGTCCTGCTGGTGCTCCTCGCCGGCGTGGGACTGTTCGTGACCAGCAAGCTCTCCTCCTGAACCACCGTCTGAACGCTCCCCAACAAAACCCCGCCTCCCGGCGGGGTTTTTCATTGGGAAGCGACGTTGAGTATCAAAGTGGGGTCAGACCCCACCTTGATACTCAAACGTCTCTCCCGGCGGGCGGAGAATCCCGCTCGTCTGTCGTATCCTCTCCCCATGCCTCCGTTCACCGTTGACCTCGACGTGCTCCGCCACGCGCTGTTCGACCATTCGCTCTCGCAGGTCGGCGACTCCCTGCTCCAGACAAAGGTGACGTCTCCCCTCCGGATCTCCGGCTTCTCCTTCATGCCTTCTGCGAGCCTCGGGGTGCGCGTGTTCAATCGGGCCGAGGACCGGGACACCGATGCGGTCATCGGACGCGACGCCGGTTCGCATGTTCCTTTTGCAACACAATCCGCGTGGCTCAAGTACACGCTCAGCGCGAAAGCAGAGGGCACCGCAGGGTTCGCAGCACTGGCTGCCGGGGCTTCACGGGAAGTGGAGCTCAGCGACTACCGGATTCACTCCGCCACCGACGGGGCGTGGAACGCACTGCAGGGCGACCTCACTTCACCGCGAACACTACTCGAGCTGGACGATGTGCGGAAGCTCGCGCCGGGCGAGGCGCTGATGATGGAGCTCGACGGAGCACTCTCCGCCTCGGTGACGTTCTCCTGGGCCGACGTCCTGGCCACGAAGCTCGGCGACATCCTCAGCGAGGTTCCAGCGGGGGCTTCAGTCGCGGTGAAGCTCATGAGCGGCCTCGAGACCACCGTCTCCGTGAAGGTGACGGACCAGTTCTTCATCGTCATCTCCCGTACCGAGAACCATCGTTTTCGTTTCGCCGTGAAGAAGGCGGCTTCTCGCAGCAATGCGTACGGAATCGAAGCTTCCATCGGGTTGGATGTCAGCGCCCTGCCGGCGATCGACGACGTGCTCGATTCACTCATGGAGGCCATCACTCCACACCTCGACCCCTCCGAGATCGTCGAGCAGCTTCTTTCCGGCCCGCTGGACGCCTTGCGGACGTCGCTGAGGAACAAGCTTGCAGCCGCGGCGCGCTGGAAGGCCGCAACAGGTTTCGCGTACGAGTACGCACGCATCGACGAGAACAGCTCGATCGCCGACTTCGTGCTGCTCGACGAAGGCCGTCTCGCGAGTGACTACGCGCTCGTGCTGAGCGGCGACTTCGTAAAGATTGCGGACGCGCTTCGCTCCGACCCCGGCGCCCGCTCGCTGGTCCGCTACCTCAACGAGTCGACGCTGACCCGTCGCGCATCCTTCGGCTTCTCCCTGGGGATCGGCAAGTGGATCGACGTGCAGGCGAACGATGAGATCGTGTTTCGCAGCACCACACGGACGTCGCTGGACGGCTCAAAGCTCGTGGTCTCGCGCGGGACGCGCAAGTACGAGGAGAAAGGCGTCCCTGAAAACGACTTCGAGTGGGTGGTGGACCTGAAGGCGGAGATGCAGAGTTTCGTCTCTCGTCCGACCACGCTCGATTTCGAGTACGGCCTGCACCTGATGGCAACGCTGGATCGCGAGGCCGTCGACGAGAGCGACCTCGAGCGCATGCTCGACTTCGCCGCGATGTGGAACATCAACGTCCCGCCGGTGAGCGAGCTCGCCGGCGCGCTGGGAAAGCGCGCGCAGATCCGCGTGCAACTCCTTTTCGAGCGCGATGCGCTCGAGGCCGCGGTCGGAAGACCCGCATTCATCTCCTCGTGGGCGGCGCCGCTGGCGATGGCGATGCCTTACATGAGCAGGTTCGCGGAGCGCCGTTCGTTCGCGGCACGCAGCGCGACGTACACCCAGGCCTGGAATGCATGGCTCGCTGGCGAGACGAACATCTCCGTGTCGCTGCCCAGTGGCATCACCATCTTCGAGAGACAGGGCGGTCCCGGCTCGTTCCGCTGGACGTCCGGTGAAGGTCACTCGCAGCTGCGGCGGCGGCTGGAGTCCTTCGTGAGCGGCGCGCAACGCCTTCACGATGCGATGACGACGGCGCAGCCAACGGGCGCGATCCGCGATGCGTATCAGTCGCTGCATCAGTTCTGGTCGCAGCGACTCTACGTCGCGGCAGCCGGACGCTGGCTTCTCGATCGAGAACCGACCGCCAATCGCTCGCTGCAGATCGACCTGGGAACGACGACCATCACTGTCTGATCATCCGTTGACCTGTTTCTTGTACATCGTCGCGCCAAAATAAAAGCGATCCGGATAGACCTCGGTCTTCTCGTCGTCGAAGGGAACTGTGACCCCGCGCACCACTCGCCCATCGGCGTACGTCAGGACCAGCGAGTAGCCGTTCAGCGCCCAGGTGCCAGAGTCGCTGCCGCCACTTCCTGCCGAAGCCGTGCTCCCGTCGGACGTCGACCGCAGCGACGCGATCGCGTAACCGCTGAAGGTTCCATCCGCGCGAAGATCGAAGGACGTGGACGTCGCGGACGAACTGCCGCTGAACGACATCGAGCTCCCTCCCTCCCATTTTCCGACCAGCGCCGTTTCGTCCGCGAAGCCTTTCACCGGCGCGAAGATCCCCATATCCCAGTTGAAGCCGCCCGTTTCGCGCTCGTAAGAACCGCGACTCTCCTTTCCATCCGACCAGCGGATCGTCATCGTAGCCCCGTCGACGCTGACTGTGCCCTGACGTCCCTGGTGAGCGTTCAGTTTCTCTTCGGAGAACCCATCTTCCAGGTTGTAATACACGCGGCCGTCGGAGGTGAAGTACCAGATCGCTTTCTCCAGGGAACCGGTGGCGATCCAGTACCGCGTCATCAGGTAAAGGCCAACCGGGTGACCGTCCTCGTACCCGGGACTCTCCGGACCATCGCCGCCCGGCAGAACGCCGGAGATGGTGTTGCCCAGGCTGGACATCAGGCCACCGCCTTCCCCCGCGGAAGGGACGAGCAATCCCGCGGCGAGAAGGACCACTCCTCCCACGAACGCCAGTGCGCCAATCGCCGCGAGAACACCAGCAACTGCCATCGCGCCTTTTGCCATGAGGTGATGATAGCTCTGTCATCCCGCGATGGAACGGCGCTCCGGCCGGTGAAGAGGGGCGACCACGGCCATCGGCCGTTCCTCGCTGCTAATGACAAAGCTTGTTTCTCGAGAGTGACGCGGCAAAAACTGTCATCCAGGGGCGTGAGTCGAGGGACCTGGAGGGACGGGCGGCGCGCCGCTCGATCCACATGCGTCGTGCCACCCCTCCTCACAGGTCCCTCGACTCACGCCCCTGGATGACACGCCTTGTCATTGATCACACGTGCAGCGCCTGGGCTATGGAGAGGCTCAGGATGACAACTTCATTAAGCGGGTGCCCTCAAAATCCTCGTGCCCCGGGGAGCATGCCCAGTGGCCGGTCTTTCAGACGATCGGCGTAATCGCCGTGACCGGCTTCGAGGAGCAGCGTGAGCTCGAGCAGACGCGCCAGGCGATCGATCCAGCAGCGCGCGTCCGATTCATCCATCGAGGCAAATGTGTAGGAGAGCGCGTCCGCTTCGCGCGGAAACTGCCCGCGAATCCGCGAGAGCAGCAGTTCCTGGCTCCCCTCCCTATGCATCACCCGCAGCGCATCGAGGACCAGAATGTTCGTGGTCCCCTCCCAGATCGGCAGCACCTGTGCGTCACGCAGAAGACGCGGCATCGGACTCTCCTCGATGTACCCGTTCCCGCCGATGAGCTCCATGGCCTCGGACACGCACGGCACCGCGAGCTTTCCCGTCACCGCTTTCACGATAGGCGTCAGGATGCGCAGCAGCTGCACAGCCTCGGCGTCGCCGGCGTCGGCACGACGAAGCGCGTCGACGGCTTCGAAGGTGAGCAGCATTGCGCCGACGTGCTCCGCCTCGAGATCAAAAAAGGTTTCCTGCGCCAGAGGAAACTCGATGACGGGACGGCCGAATGCATGCCGCTGCTCGATGTACGAGCGCGCTTCGAGCACCGCCCGCGAGATGAGCGCTACTGAAGCGACGGCGTTGTAGAGACGGGACAGGTTGAGCATGTCGGTCATGACTTCGAAGCCACCGACCTCCTCCGCACGCGCGTCGGTGAGCGTCACTTCTCCGGTGGCCATCGAGCGCACGCCGAGCTTCTGCTTGAGGCGTTCGATGACCAGGCCTCCGCTGTTGCGCGTCTCGATGAGGAAGGTGCGCAGTCCTTTTGTCCCCTCTCCGTTCACCCGCGCCGTCACCAGCACCGCCTCGGCATCAACGTTGGAGCAGAACCATTTGTGCCCGGTCAACCTCCACGTGCCATCCGCATCCTTCCGCGCGACGGTCTGGTTCGCGCCGACGTCTGAACCGCCGGTGCGCTCGGTGAGCCACATGCCGCCGGTCCAAAGCGAATCGGGACCCGTGGCCGTGAGGTGCGGCACGACGCGCATCATCTGCTCGGGAGTGCCATGGCGCGTGAGTACGCGCGCGACCCCGTCGGTCATGCACAACGGGCAGTAGAGGCCGCATTCGGCCATGGCGAACATGTAGCCGAGAGCGAAGCCGACGAAGGTCGCATCCGGCGAGTGCTCGTGGGCGTGGTACTTCATCGAGATCATGCCCGACCCGTAGGCGATGCGCTCCATCTCACGGTAAGAAGAGTGGTACTCGACACGGTTGATGCGCTGCCCCTGTGCGTCGTGAGTGATGAGGCGCGGCTGTTCGCGATCGGCGATCGCCGCCAGCGGCGCGACGATGGTGGCGGCTTGTTCCCCCATGGCGGACAGTTGCGGCTCCGCCCAGGCATAGGCTTCCGAAGACAACTTCCGTCTACACAGCGCACGAAAATCGGGACAGACGTCCCAGTAGTTCATGGATGAAGGATACCGTGGGGCGCTCTGCAGTGTCGTCCGCCGCAGCGCCGGCTCTACGTGATGTTCGTTCTCGGTTGTCAGAGTTGTCGGTTCTCGGTTGTCAGTGGTCTGCGACGTTCCGTCCAGGCGTGACAGCACAGACAACCGACAGCCGGCAACCGATGACTCGCTGACGCGAAGAGGCAACGGACGGTCATTGACGACGCGCTCGATGAGGCCGGGGAGGATTCCGGCCAGGGTCTGGAATGCGGCAATGATCGGGTGGGGCAAACCCCATTGAATCCTTGCCGCACTCCAACCGATCAGAGGCTGCGCTTTTTGCCGCGGATGTTGCGCCGGCTGCCTTTGGCTTTGCCGGGTGCGGCGCCGCCGCCGCCCCAACCGCCGCCGCCGCTGTAGTCGTCGCCGCCACCACCACCGTAGCCGCCGCCACCACCGCCGCCGCCGGCATAACCCCCGCCGCCGCCACCGCCGTAGCCGCCACCACCACCGCCGGGACGTCCGCCACCGCCGCCACCGGGACGACTGCCTGGTGCGCCACGAGGACGATCCTCAGCCGCGTTGACGCGGAGCGCGCGGCCGCCCATCTGGTGACCGTTGAACTTCTCGATCGCCTTGGCCGCATCCTCCTCATTCGCATACTCGACGAATGCGAAACCACGCGGCCGTCCTGTCTCACGGTCGGTGGGGAGAAAGACGTCACGGATCTCTCCGACTTCCGCGAAGATGGCCTGCACTTCCTCGCGCCTGGTGTTGTAGTCCAGGTTTCCTACGAATACTTTCGAGCCCATCCAATCTCCATTACTTTCTGCCCGGGGCTCACTGCCCGGCAAGGACTCTTTCGCAAGGGTCGCGCCGGAACGAATGCGCCTCCGTGAGGCCTAGGCTACCACGCTTCAACCCCGCTGCCGAAGCGGTTCACAACTCGACCTGAGCCCCGAGCTCGATCACCTGGTTCGGCGGCAGACTGAAAAAGGCGGACGCACTCGACGCGTTCCGCGTCATCCACGCGAAGAGATGCTCGCGCCAGATCGCCATACCCGGGTGCTTGGTCGGAATCAGCGTCTCGCGACCGAGGAAATAGCTCGTGGTCATGGGGTTGAAGGAGACCGGATCGGTGCCGATCTTCTCGAGCGCCGCAGGGATGTTCGGGTCTTCCATGAACCCGAAGTGCAGCGCCAGACGATACACACCGTGACCCAGTTCCCCCCATTGGAAGCGCTCTTCCTCGGAAAGCGTCGGCCGGTCTTCCGTCTCCACGGTGAGCAGCACCACCGTTTTGTGCACGACCTTGTTGTGCTTGATGTTGTGCAGCAGCGTCGTGGGAACGCCGTCGGGATTGCGGGACATGAAGATCGCCACCCCGGGCACCCGGGGAATGTGGTTTCCGGAGAGCTGTCCAAGAAAATCGTCCACGGACATGCTCTGCTCAGCGAGCCGGTTCGTGAGGATCGTTCTCCCCTGCCGCCAGGTCGTCATCAGCATGAAGATCAGGAGACCGACGGCGAGCGGGACCCATCCCCCATCCGCAATTTTGACGATGTTCGCGGCAAAGAACGCCACGTCGACGATCAGCAGCGGAACGGTGAACAGCAGAACTTTCCCCATGCCCCACTGCAAACGCTCCCGGGCAAACGCGGCAAAGAGCATCGTGGTGATGCCCATCGTCGCCGTCACCGCCACGCCGTACGCAGCTGCGAGGTTGGTCGATTTCTGAAACGCCAGCACCAGGCCGATCGCAGCCGCGGCGAGCCCCCAGTTGATGGAGCTGATGTAGATCTGGCCGATCTCCCGCTCGGAGGTATGCCGGATGCCGATCCGGGGAAGATAGCCGAGCTGCACGGCCTGACGCGTCAATGAAAACGCACCGGAGATCACCGCCTGTGAGGCAATCACCGACGCGGAAGTCGCCAGGATCACCAGCGGATAGATTGCCCACTTCGGGGCCATGAGAAAGAACGGCTCGCTAGCGCCAGCAGGGTTGTGCAGCAGGAACGCTCCCTGCCCGAAATAGTTGAGCAGCAACGCGGGGAACACGAAGAAAAACCAGGCCAGGCGAATCGGACGCACACCGAAGTGACCCATGTCCGCATACAGAGCCTCTCCGCCGGTGACCACCAGAAACACGGAGCCCAGTACGAGGAACCCGGTCAGGTGGTTGAGCAGAAAAAACTGCACCGCATACGTCGGGAGAATCGCCATCAGCACGCGCGGATCGTGGCTGATCTGCCAGACGCCCATGACCGCCAGGACCGTGAACCAGACCACCATCAGCGGTCCGAACATCGCGCCGATCCGGGCGGTGCCGCTCTTCTGGACCCAGAAGAAGGCGATGAGCACGATCACCGTCAGCGGAACGATGTAGTTCTCGAATACCGGTGTGGCGACCTTCAGCCCTTCAATCGCGCTGAGCACCGTGATGGCGGGAGTGATCATGCCATCCCCGTAGAGCAACGCCGCACCGAAGAGCGCCAGCCCGAGAAGCGCGCCGCGCCGCTTCGACCGGCGCGGTCGCACCAGCGACATGAGCGCCAGGATCCCCCCCTCGCCCCGGTTGTCCGCACGCATCACGAACAGGAGGTACTTGACCGAGATGACGATCACCAGCGACCAGAAAACGAGCGACAGGATCCCGAAGATGTTCGCCTCGTTCACCGCCAGGCCATGCTCCTTGGAGAAGCACTCACGGAAGGCGTAGAGGGGACTCGTTCCGATGTCGCCGTAAACGACGCCGAGGGCGCCCAGGGAGAGAGTGAAGAGGTACCGCTTGCTGTGCTGCTGCTCTGTCGGCTCCATCGCTTGCGGAGGAGCAAGCTAGCATAAAGGTTGCCGGTTTGTCAGTTGTGGTTGTCAGTTGTCAGTTGTCGGTTGTCTGCGCTGCAGCACCTCACTGTCGTGTTGCGAGAGTTGAATGCGGAGCCGAGAGGCAGCACAAAACACGCACGCCCGCGCTGCCCCGTACCCTCGCCCGCGAGAGCTGCCCGCAGCACGCAAATGCTCGGACAACTGACAACTGACAACCGACAACGCGCGCGTAGACGCGCTAAAGCTGCTCATTCAGCAGGAAGGAGAAAAAGTCGCGTAACTTGTGCGGGATGGGACGGTGCTTCCACGGCTCGAAGTGCACCTCAGTCGCATCCTTCAGGTCGCGCTCGAACGTCTCCTCCAGCTCGCGCGCGATGCCCTTGTCGTACACCACCAGCGAGACCTCGTCGTTGATCTCGAAGGAGCGGTCGTCGAAATTGGTCGATCCGATCGACGAGCACAGCCCGTCCACGGTCAGCACTTTCTGATGGAGTAGCGTGCGGTTGTAGTCGAACAACTTCACGCCTCCCTTGAGCAGCGTGCCGTAATGGTGGTGGCTGGCGTGCTGGACGAGCGGGGAATCGCTGGCGTGCTCGGAGGGGATCATGATCCGCACCTCGACGCCGCGCTTCACGGCATCCAGCAGCGCCTTGCGCGCGTCCGGATCCGGCAGGAAGTACGGGTTCTGGATCGTGAGCCTCTTCTTCGCCATGCGGATGAGCATGTAGTGGAGAATCTTGAGCGTCGACGCGCTGCCCGCGGGAGAGAGCCACACGATGTGCGCATCCATGTCCCCGCAGCGCTCCAGCTCGGGATAGAAGTTCGTGCCGCCCGGCACCTCCCCTGTCTCTTCGATCCAGTTCTCGGTGAACGCCGACTGGAGCTGAGCGACGACGCGGCCCTGAACCCGCGCGGTGATGTCGCGGAAGTGAGTCTTGTCGCTAGCAGTGCCCAGCCAGTTGTCGGTCAGGCAATGCCCGCCGACGTAGCCGATCTTTCCATCGATGACGAAGATCTTGCGGTGGTCCCGGTTGTTGAGCAGGCCGAGGTTGACGATCTTCATGGCGTGATACTTCTGCACGATCACGCCGGCGGCCTTCATCTCGGCCATCCCCTGCTTGCCGAAGTTCTTGCCGCCGCTTCCATCGAGAAGCACGCGCACCTGGACGCCCTCGCGGGCCTTGCGCGAGAGTGCCTCCGCCAACCGGCGCGTCAGCTCCCCTTCCTTGCAGAGAAACGTCTCGTAGTTGACCGTTTCTTTCGCCGCATCGATGTCGCTGAAGACGCGATCCCACAATGCACCGTCCTGCAGCAGCTCGACGTGGTTGCCGCCGACGCACGTCCCTTGCGTGAGACCTGCGATCGAGGGCACCAGGTTCTCGATGTGGGTCTCCTCCAGCTCGAGGTGCGGCCGCTTGCGGCGCTTCACCGACCAGACCACCAGTACGAGCGCCAGGATGGCCACACCCATCAGCGCGAGGACCCACATTGGAACGGCGACAGTCGTCATCGTAGTTTCAGCTCCGCAGTGATCGGCCAATGGTCGGAGGGCCCGCGACGGAGTACCTCCGTGCCGACCAGCTCCCAGCGCGGGTCGGCGAAGATGTAGTCCAGCCGCTGCCGGGTCATCGGAAAGGTGGACTCCCGTGCGTCTCCGATGACGCGCAGGTGGCCGTGGGAAAGGAGCGTGCGGACCTCGTCCGCGCCCGGCGGCACATTGAAGTCGCCGACCAGCACGTGAGGCAGCGATCCCCGCGCCGTGATGTCGCCCAGCTCCGCGATCTGGGTCATGCGAGCCATCCGCAGCAGCCGGCCCCAGGCCGCGAGATGCGTGGCGAAGAACGTGATTCCCGTCCCCTCGAAGGAGATATCCGCCTGCAGCACCGAGCGCGGCTCGCCCGATCCGGGCAGTGGATGGACGAATGTCGACTGGATCTCACCACGCGTGAGGATGGCGTTGCCGTAGTCCCCACCGTCCATGCCGCAGCTTCTCCCGAACGCGAGGTTCATTCCCGTGAGCGAGGCCAGGACTTCACCCTGATGCGCCGGACCGACGCGCGTCCGGCAGTGCACTTCCTGCAGGCCGACGACGTCGGGCTGCGCCGCAGCGATCACCTCCGCAAGCTTCGGCAGAAAGTCGGGGCGGCCCTTCGCGGCGTGACCCTGGATGTTGTAGGACATGAACTTCACTTGCATTTGCGTTCCCAGCGCGGAGACGATACCTCACTCTAACGAGTCACTCCACGAGCCGGGAGACTCTACAAAACATGCTCAGCGATCTCGACCTCCTGATGCGCGACCGCGCCATCGACACAGTGATCATCCCGCTGCATGAGGCCATGCACTCGTCATTCCGCTGGCTTTCGCGCGGCGCGAAAGTGACCCGCGGCTACGCGGTCAAGGTCGCAGAACGTGCACCGGTGCTCGTCACTCACCCGATGGAACGCGAGGAGGCGCTCGCCACTGGGCTCGAAGTCCGCCTCGCCTCCGAGTTCTCGAACGCGGGGGATGCGCACGATGAGCTCTTCGCGAACATCGTGAGGGAGCTCGGAGGCGGGCAGTCGATCGCGTTCTTCGGCAACGCCCCGCTGCACCTCTACATCGGAGTGGCCGAATCGCTGGAGCGTCGCGGATTTCGCATCCACCGTGCGAATGGCGAAGACCTGATCCAGCTCGCACGTAAGAGAAAGGAAGCTTGGGAGATCGATGCGATCCGCTCAGTCGGCGCGCGGACCGAGGAGGTCGTCGATGCGGTGCGGGCGATGCTCAGGGAGGCGGAGCGCGGTCGCGCGATGACTCTGTGCGACCTCAAGCGCGTGGTCTCTCAGGAGATCGTGCGGCTGGGCATGATCGAAGACCACGAGACCATCCTGTCGCAGGGACGGGATGCGGGCGTGCCCCACTCGCGCGGCGACGCTTCGGCGACGCTCCGGCAATCCGTCCCTCTGGTGCTCGACATCTTCCCGGCGGACAAACTCTCCGGCTATTTCTTCGACTTCACGCGTACCTTCTGCATCGGAACGATCCCTGATGAGCTTCGGCTCGTCCACGCGGATGTGCTCGAGGCCTTCACGCTTGCGCGGGACGCGATGCGTCCGGGAACGCTGGCTGCGTCCTATCAGCATCTCGTGTGCGATTTCTTCGAGGCCAGGGGATACCCGACCCAACGCACCAGCCCGGAGGCCTTCGACGGCTACGTCCACGGCCTCGGTCACGGCGTCGGTCTGGACATTCACGAACGGCCGTCGTTCTCCCTGCTCGCGACCAACGCGGATACGATCGAGGAGGGTGACGTCCTGACCATCGAGCCGGGACTGTACTTCCCCGACCGCGAGCTCGGAGTGAGGATCGAGGACACGTTCGTCGTGCGCGCGCATGGAGTGGAATCGCTCTGCCGCACGGACTACGGGCTGGAGCCTTGATGCGGAATTCAAAATTGAAAACTGAAACTTGAAAAAAAAGGCGAGAGCCAGGGGCGGTCGTGCCTAACCGGCCGGTAGCCCCTTTTTCAATTTTCAATTTTCAATTCTTCGCCAGCCAACCCGCGCGAGAACGAAAACGCCGGCCCTCAGGCCGGCGTTCTCACAGGCTCGAAACGAGCCTTACAGGTTGCGATCGATGAACTGCTGCAGGGCGTTCTTCGGCGCGGCTCCGACCATCCGGTCGACGAGTTTTCCGTCCTTGAACATCATCATGGTGGGGATGGACGTCACGCCGAAGCGCTGGGCCACCATCGGGTTGTCGTCGACGTTCAGCTTTCCGATCACGGCTTTGCCCTCGTAGGTCGGGGCGAGCTCTTCGATGATCGGTCCCACGATGCGGCAGGGGCCGCACCACGGCGCCCAGAAATCGACGAAGACCGGCTTGCCGGCGTTCAGGATCTGCTCGAAATCGCCGTCCGTGATCTGTTGTACTGCCTTTGATTCAGCCATCTGCAAGATCTCCTCTACGATGTGATTCAAAGTCCGGCCCACCGGCACAAATTCCACACAGAATCTGGCATAGCGGAGGGCGTATCATCCGTTACGCAGTGTTGATGCATCGTCTTCGGCCGGCCGCTGTACTGGTGCTGGCTGTGCTGCTTGCGGCTCAGCTCACGCTCCACAACCATTCCCTCGTTCCTGAGGGTGGTGGCGCCGCCCTGACTTTGACCTGTGTCGTCTGCGCGTCCGGTTCCGGGCCGGTTGCCGGCATTGCGCCTGCCGTAGCCGCGGTGTGGACCGTCCTGTTCCTGCTCGTCGCCTGGGAGCAGCACGCCGTCGCGACCGCAGCGCGAATCCTCCTCCCCTCGCGCGCACCGCCTCGCTGAACGGCCCTGCCTCGCCTTCAGCGCAGTCGTCACTCATTCGAGGAGTTGACCATGAATATCGCCACGCGCGTCGCGGCGTTCGTCGCCACGGTTTTTCTTTCGACCGGATTTCTGTTCGGGCAGACTACCGCATCTATCACGGGCCGGGTGTTGACCACCGGCGGCGGCGTCGTCAACGACGCTTCTGTCACCCTACTCGAGCGGCGTCAGACCGTGAAGGTCGGCCGCGAGGGCACTTTTCGCTTCGACGCCCTGCCGGCCGGGC
>JANMSA010000467.1:0-17315 GCA_031388865.1 Acidobacteriota bacterium
TCGTCTTCTCCCTCGACTCCGTCATCACCGCCGTGGGCATGGCCAAGGATGTCGGCGTGATGATTACCGCCGTCGTCATCTCCGTCGCGATCATGCTCTTCGCTGCCAGCTCCATCAGCGCGTTCGTGAACCGCCATCCGACCGTGAAGATGCTCGCCCTCAGCTTCCTCATGCTCATCGGCATGTCTCTGATCGCCGAAGGGCTGGAGTTCCACATTCCGAAGGGCTACGTGTACTTTGCGATGGGCTTCTCGGTCTTCGTGGAAGTGCTGAACATCCAGTTCCGCCGGAAGACCAAGCCGGTGCATCTGCGCGACTCGTACTATCCGCCCGAGGCTCCGTGAGCGTTCACGGGCGGAGGGCGATTCACCACAGAGACACAGAGGTCACCGAGGTTCACAGAGAAAGTCAAAGTCAAAAACGCTGTTCTCTGTGTATCTCTGTGGCCTCTGTGCCTCTGTGGTGAACCGTCTCCGCCTACCTATGAAACTGAGCGTCCTCGATCAGGCGCCGATCTCCGAGGGATCGAGCGGTGCCGATGCGTTGCGGAACAGCGTTGATCTGGCGCGGTTCGCAGAGGAGCTCGGCTACGAGCGCTACTGGGTAGCCGAGCATCACGGCACCCCCGCGCTTGCGTGCGCGAGTCCTGAAGCGTTGATCGGCGCGATCGCCTCGCAGACCACGCGCATCCGCGTCGGAAGCGGCGGCGTGATGCTCCCGCATTACAGCCCGTTGAAAGTCGCCGAGACGTTCAGCATGCTGGCCGCTCTCGCCCCCGGCCGCATCGACCTCGGCATCGGTCGCGCCGCGGGCACCGATCCCGTGACCACGTTCGCGCTGCAGCGCGATCGCCGGCAGGCTGGCCCGGACGACTTCCCCGGACAGCTGTTCGAGTTGATGGCGTATCTCGATGACACCATGCCCGCGGACCATCCGTTCGCCCGCCTCACAGCGCTGCCCGGTCGCCCCGAAGTGCCGGCGGTCTGGCTTCTCGGCAGCTCTCCGCAGAGCGCGATCTGGGCCGCGGAACTGGGGATCCCCTATGCCTTCGCGGACTTCATCAACCCGCATGGCGCGGAGATCGTCGCGGACTATCGCGCGCGCTTCGAGCCATCCGCTCACGCGAAGACCCCTCGCGCCATCGCGGCGCTTTGGGTCGTGTGTGCGAATACGGATGAGGAGGCACGCCGCATCGCCTCCAGTGCGCGGATGATGTTCACGCTCTTCTTTCGCGGGCAGCTCATCCCCATCCCAACCATCGAGAAAGCAATCTCTTTTCTGGAGCAGCAGCCGAAAGACGACGACCCGTTCCGCACGCGCCGCCGCGCCATCATCGGCTCGCCGGCCACCGTGCGCAGAGGCATCGAAGAGGCGGCTGCCGAGTATCAAATCGATGAAGTGATGATCGTGACGATCACGTATGCACACGAAGCGCGACGCCGGTCGTACGAGCTGATCGCCGAGATGATGCGATGACCGGAACGATTCTGACCGTGCCTGGACTGTGGAACTCCGGGCCCCAGCACTGGCAGACGCATTGGGAAGCGAAGCACCCGCAGATCCGTCGTATGCAGCAGCGCGACTTCGATCGTCCCGATCGCGATGAGTGGGTGCAAACTCTTGACGAAGCGGTGCGAGCCTGCGCTGAGACGCCTGTCCTCGCCGCGCACAGCCTCGGATGCACACTCGTCGCGCAGTGGGTCGTGGATCGCGGAGGTCGCGGCGTGCGGGCGGCGTTTCTGGTCGCGCCGAGCGACGTCGAGGCGCCTGACTATCCTGAGGAGGGACGCAGCTTCGCGGCCATGCCGCTGATGCGCCTCCCCTTCCCGAGTGTGGTCGTTGCGAGCACGAACGATCCGTACGTGACGGTCACCCGCGCGAGCCGTTTCGCAGACGCCTGGGGCAGCCGCCTCATCACCATCGGCGACGCGGGACACATCAACGGCGCGTCGGGACATGGACCGTGGCCCGAGGGGGAGGCGATGCTGTTCGAGCAGTGCCGCTCCGTTGAGGATTCGCCGGAATGAGACCATCACCGGAATGAAAGAAGGCCTGGCGTGATCGCCTGGCCTTCTTCCATGAAAACGTGATTCCCCGAACTACGGGATATTGAACGACTTTGCGGCGTTGACTCGGCCGTGGCCGTACGTCGTGTCGTAGCCGGCGGCGCCCTTGTCGTCGCAGCCGTTCTTCAGCTTCGTCTCGACGTCGCTGGCCTTCAAAAGCGGATTGCTCGCCCAGATCAGCGCCGCGACGCCTCCGAGGACGCGTGCGTGGGCGAGCTGGGCCGAGTAGGCGACCCGTCATTGGGTCAGGAGCGATGCCGGGCGGGAGGAGAGATCAGCCTACGCAAACTCAGCAGTTCGTGAGGTTCGAGCTGGTTCTCTCCGTTGACGTTTCGTGCGTTTAGCGGTTAGCTGTCGCGATGATCGTTGAGAGGGGATTCCGCGACCTCACCACGCCCACGGGTCTGATGCGGACGCATGTCTACACGCCCGTAGATACGGCCCGGAAGTTCGCGGGGCTTCTGCTCTATCCGGAGATTTTTCAGCAAACCGCGCCGATCCAGCGCCTGTGCGTTCAGTTCGCGAGCCACGGTTACGTGGTCATGGCCCCGGAGATCTATCACCAGCACGAACCGCCCGGCACCGTCCTCGGGTACGACGACGCCGGCAAGGACAAAGGCAACACGTACAAGAAGAAGACGAAACTCGCCACCTTCGACGACGACGCCGCGGTCGTGATCACGGCTCTGCGAGAGCATCCGCAGTGCAACGGCCGCCTCGGCGCGGTCGGGTTCTGCATCGGAGGCCACCTCGCCTTCCGCGCTGCGCTCAATCCGCAGGTGCTGGCCTGCGCGTCGTTCTATCCGACGGACCTGCACAGCGGCACGCTCGGCGAAGGAGGCAAGGCGGACACGCTGGCGCGGGCCGGCGAGATCAAGGGCGAGCTGGCGATGATCTGGGGCCGGCAGGATCCACACATCCCCGCGGAAGGCCGGGCCGCCGTTTACCGGTCGCTCTCGGATGCGAATGCGCGCTTCACCTGGCACGAGGTCAACGCCGAGCACGCGTTCATGCGCGATGAGGGCGCCCGCTACGACGCGGAGTCCGCGCGACTGGCGATGACCATCGCGCTCGGCCTCTTTCATCGCGCGCTTTGAAGAGTTGCAGGTTTGTCTCGCGTGACTGGACCGCCCGGTTGTCAGTTGTCAGTTGTCGGTTGTCTGCGCTGACTCTGTTGGACCGTGACTCCTATCGAAAGAGGTCACGGAGGAAGCGTCGTCGAAGCCGGACGGCTTGCTTGCCCTCTGAGGTTCGCTTCCGCGTTCGCTCCTGTGAATGGCAGGGTGTGGAGTCGGCACAGGGAGACAGCGGGTGAAGACATACGTACACTCTCCGAACCGATGCATTCGAGCCGCGATCGCTTTGCGACCACGCAGTGGAGCCTCGTGCTCGCAGCGGGCAGGTCCGGATCGGTCGAGGGGGAGACGGCCCTGGCGCGACTCTGCTCACTCTACTGGTATCCGGTCTTCGCGTTCGTTCGGCGCCGGGGCCATTCCGTGGAAGAGGCTCAGGACCTGACGCAGTCCTTTTTCGCCCGGCTCATCGAGAAACAGGATTTTGCCGCAGCCGATCGGGATCGCGGTCGTTTCCGCACATTCCTCCTCACGGCGTGCCAGCACTTTCTGCTCAACGAGCGCGAGCGCGTGCTGGCCTTGAAGCGCGGCGGCGGCCATTTCCCCATTCCAATCGACCTCGCCGCTGCGGACCAGCGGTATCAAAGCTCGCTCGTCCATGCTGAGACTCCAGAGCGTCTCTATCACCGCCAATGGTGTCTCACTCTGCTTGCCTCGGTGCTCGACATGGTTCAAGGCGAGTACCGCGCAGCCGGGAAAGAGGCATTGTTCGAGCGCTTGCGTGGCTTTCTGACCATGGATGAGACAGCGGGAACGCACGCCGGCGCAGCCTCCGATCTGGACATGACGCCCGTCGCGGTCAAGGTTGCTGTCCATCGCCTCCGCCGCCGCTATCGGGATGCCTTGCTGCGCCGCGTCGCGGAAACGGTCGATTCCGACGAGGCTGTCGACGACGAACTGCGGTATCTGCGGGAAACCGTGAGCAACTTGTAACCTTTGCCTCGCGTTCCTTAATACATGTGCAGGAGGGCTCGGCGATGGCTGGAAAAATGTGTTCGAGGTGCGGTCGTCATGTGGATGGTCAGGAGCCGCATGGGCTCTGTCCGTCATGTCTTCTCCAGCAGGGAGTGTTCGATGAAACGGTCGATCGGGCGGCGGATCGTCACTGCGCGAGTTGCGAAACCGAGCTGGCCGGCGAGGGGCGTTTTTGCCCGCGCTGCGGAATCGCGGCGCCGGAAAAGCCGCAGTCATTGGATGACCCGCTCCGCCACGCTCTGCAAGCAAAACTCGGAAGCCAGTATCACGTACTCCGTCTCCTCGGTCACGGCGGCATGGGCGCGGTCTATCTCGCCCGCGATCTGACACTGGAGCGCGAGGTCGCGATCAAGGTGGTCAAACCGGCTTCCGACACGCAGGACATGTACGATCGTTTCCGGCGCGAGGCGAAAACCGCGGCCAAGCTGTCCCATCCGAACATCGTTCCGCTGCACGCGTTCGGCGAGGTGGGCGGCATGCCCTACTTCGTGATGGGTTACGTGCGCGGCGAGTCGCTTGCCGATCGGATGCGCCGCGACGGGAAGCTGCCCGAGGACGAGACCCGACGGATCCTGGCGGAGGTAGCCGACGCGCTCGATCACGCGCACCGTCAGGGGGTGGTGCACCGCGATGTCAAGCCTGCGAACGTGCTCATCGAAGACGCCTCCGGTCGCGCCCTGCTCACCGATTTCGGGGTTGCGAAAACGATGAACCAGTCGGAGACGCTGACGCAACAAGGGAGCGTGGTGGGGACTCCGCATTACATGTCGCCGGAGCAGGCCGCAGGCCGGAGCTCCATCGACGGCCGGAGCGACATTTACTCCCTCGGCATCATGGGTTACGCCATGCTGGCCGGGCGAATGCCATTCGAGGGCAATTCCGCCGCTGACATCCTGGCCAGGCATCTGACGCAAGAGCCGCCGTCACTCCGGTCGTTGGTGCCGGCGATCTCCGATTCGACGCTGCAGGCGGTCGAGCGTTGCATGGCGAAGGATCCCGCCAGGCGCTGGCAGGACACCCGCGCGCTCAAGGCCACCCTTGGCGTGACGGAAGAGAGCTCGCTTCCCGACGCGCTGGCATCGGTTCAGGGGCACGGAATGCCGTTCGCCGCGATCGGAGCCGCGCTCCTGCTGCTGGTGTGGATGGTGGTCATCCGCCTGCAGCATGCTCCGATCGGAGTGTTCGGCATCGTTGCCGCTGGCCTCGCGTTCTGCTACGTCGCCATCGTGGCCGGCCTGCGGTTCGAAGGCTTCCCGATCGGGCTCATTCAACGCGTCCTTTGGGCGGAGCCGTCCTGGTGGCCGTTCTGGTATCCGAGCGCGCTCAGGCGCCATGGCAACGTCTGGGACCGGCTGCCAGGGTCGGTGCGGCGGCTTCGATTGTTCAACCCTCTCATATTCATTTCGCTGGCCTTCACCGCAATGAACGCGAGCGAGTACTTCAGGCAGAAGGTGCTGGGCTTCCTGATCGTATTCCTGATCGCGATCGTGCTCGAGGTCACCGCGAAACGCGAACTGAAACGGAAAGGGATCGTTTCCCACAACGATCGCAATCGAATTGCCTTCTCCACTCCAGCGTCGCGCGCAAGCTTCTGGACGCAGCCGCGGATCGCGGTCGTCCTGGCACCGCCTTCGGAGGCGAAACCGCCGCGCCGCATCGGATCTCCCCATGATCAGCTGCAGTTGATTCTGCGGGAGGCCGACGAGCTTTCCGGACCTCTGCGCCCTCTGGGCGCCGAGGCCGCGGCCGCGGCGCGCCGGCTCATCGCGTCGATCGAGCAATCAGACAAACAGATCGCCGACCTGGCCAGGAACCTCGAGCCCGGTGAGGAGCAGCGGCTCGTCGAGAAAATCGAGGCGCTCGGCAACGCCGAGGAGTCCGCGCCGATGCGCACGCTCCTCGAGAAGCAACTCGAGCTGATCGGCGGGATATCGGCGCGGATCAAAGAGACGGAGGAGAGCCGCAACCGCCACATCGAAATGCTCAAGACGCTCGCACTTCATCTGACTTCGCTGCAGGCGCGGGTGGCAGAAGCACCGTCGGACGTCCAATCGTTGAGCGACAACGTACGGGCGCTTTGCGATCGCATCGGCGAGCAGGGCTTGAACCCGGTACCCGAGCTGGTGCCGACTGTAGAGCAGAGATCGGGCCGAGGGTCGAGGCCCCATCAATGACAGTTACCGCGATGCTTGCCCGGCACGGCCGCCCACCCTTCCTTGACGATGATCGGGATGCCGCGTGATCGTGCGGGGAGAGTGGGCTCTGACCTGCAATCGGTTCCGTGAACGTGCCCTCGCTATCCGACCAGCAGCAGTGGCTGACGGAGTTCGAAGCGGCGGCGCGACGTCCGTTGGAGCTGCGGATGCGCTACGCCTTCATCCGGGCCTACAAGCCTGTCCTCGACGACGCGCCGTTCCGCGCGTTTGACACGATGGCTGACTATCGCGCGTGGTGCGCAGGGAATCTCCCGGAGTGGCTCGGCTACGGGAGATGAATGACCAGGGAAACTCCGCACTGAGCGGGTCTTCATCATAGGTTCCAACGGATAACCATCCAGTGTCCGCGGTCTCGCCGGCCCATATTGCCAGAGATGAAATCGCAGATCGTGCTGTCGTTTCGCTCGATGCCCCCCCCCGGATACGAACCTCGAGAACAACCGTATCTGCCGGCGCTAACCGTGCGAGAATCGAAGTAGTCCTTTGGTCAAAAGAGGCATCCCATGCGTATCACCAAGTCATGTCTCACCGCTTCACCAACGCTTCAAGAAGTTACCATCAGGAGGACGATGACCATGCGCGCACCGAAGCTTTGCCTGGTACCCGTTGCCGTTACGCTGTTCGTAGCTGGAATGGCGTTGGCTCCCGCGGCGGACGCAGGCGAGACCGCGAAGATCGGCGGCTCGGGAGGCACAACCACCGTGTCGATGGACTGTGGATCAGGCTTCATCGTGGGCGCAAACGCCGACGGGAATCAGGACGGCCCGCTTGGCATGACGCTCGTGCGCAAGCTCTCTTTCAAGTGCAGACAGTTCCCGGGCGGCGAGGGTGCAAGCGCCACGACAACGACGAGGGTGGCGACTGCCAGTTCCTCAGGGATCGGTCAGGTCAGTTCCAACTCCCAGTCATGCGGGAACAATAGTGCGATCAGGTCCCTTGACCTCAATGCCGAGATGTTCATCGATCGACTGAACTTTTTCACTTGCCTCAGTCGCGCGAACGTCGAGTCTGCGAGAGTGATGAACGTGGGTGGTTTTGGTGGAACCAGAAGATTCATGGCCTGTCCGACAGGCGAAGCTCTTTTCAAAGTCGTAGCGCGAACGGGCGGTGCGATCGATAGCCTGAAAGGGTACTGCCGATCCTTCAGATGAGTCGTGTTGACCTTTTGAGCGACCGTTTTGTTTCGCGCCTGACGGGATCGAGCACTTCGAGGACGCCTGGATGCGTCATGTGGACGTAGAGGGTTTCCCCGTCTGCCATCCTGACGACATCATCGGCCGCAAAGTCGCCGCGAACTTTGCCAAACATCACGAGTCGTTGCCTCGCCTGCAGGCCTTCCGCGATTACTGGCTGAGCCGGCAGTGACCGTCCCGCATCGCCGTGAACAGGCCACATCTAATGACAGTCCTCGCAGTGCTTTCCCTGGACGGCCTCCCACCCTTCCTTGACGATGATCGGGACCATGACCAGAGCCGCGAGCGGGTCGGCCCACCACCAGCCGGCGATGGCGTTCAGGAGGAGACCGCCGAGGAGGATCGCCGAGAGATAGGTGCAGAGCTGAGTCTGCGCGGCGTCCGCAAGCAAGGCCGCACTCCCGATCGCGCGCGCCACTCGCCGTTTCGCGCGTACGAGCAGCGGCATGACTACGACCGAGACTGCCGCGAGAGCAATCCCGACGATGCTTTCTTCCGGCGCGTCCCGCCGCAGCAGCGACGTCACCGCGTCGAAGGTCACGTAGGCGCCGAGAACGAAGAACGACACTCCCACGATGCGCAAGGCGCGCTGTTCGACCTGCTCACGCCGGCCCTCATCGGCATCGCTGTAAAGACGCCACAGGAGTGCGACACCGGAGATGACCTCGATCGCGCTGTCGAAGCCGAAGCCGACGAGCGCGACGCTTCCCGCGAGCAGGCCGGATGCGACGGCGATGACGCCTTCCAGGCTGTTGTAGCCAACGGTGAAGTACTCGAGCAGGCGGCCGCGCCGAACCTGTGCGAAGCGAGTTTGAGGATCGAGCGCCGTCACAGATGCGCCTCGCATTCGCGCCACCCCGCCCTCTCGATCTGCACCGTGACATGCGCAATCGGGAAGGTCTTCGTGATCACGTCATGCAAGGCGCTCAGAGTCTGATCATGCCTCGACGCGTCGGCGATGACAACGTGCGCACTCATCGCGTTCACGCCCGAGGTGAGGGTCCACACATGAAGATCATGCACCTCTGTGACACCAGGCACCGCGCCGGCTGCCTCCCGCACAGCCGTCAGATTCACGTTTGAGGGCGTTCCTTCCAGGAGAATCCCTACCGCTTCGCGCAGCAGCATCCACGTGCGCGGAAGAATGAACAGCCCGATGCCGGCGGAGATGATCGGGTCGGCGTAGTACCAGCCGGTGGTCAGCATCACCACGCCCGCGACGAGAACGCCGATCGAGGTGAGCATGTCCGAGACCACCTCAAAATACGCTCCTTTCATGTTCAGGCTCTCCGGCGATCCCTTGCGCAGGATGACCATGCCGACGATGTTGATGACCAGGCCGATGGACGCGACCACGAGCATGCCTTTGCTTTCAATCGCAGGCGGGTTGCGGAACCGTTCGTATGCCTCGAACAGGATGTAGATGGAGATCCCGATGAGAAGGACCGCATTGGTGAGCGCAGCCAGGATCTCGCCCCGGTAATAGCCGTAAGTTCGCTCCGGCGTCGCAGGACGTTCGGCAAACTTGATGGCCAGTAGAGCGAGACCGAGGCCGGCCACGTCGGTGAGCATGTGACCGGCATCCGCGAGGAGCGCGAGACTGCCGGTCACGAGACCTCCGACCACTTCCGCGATCAGGTACGCCAGCGTCAAGCCGAAGACGAGTGCGAGGCGTTTCTTGTTCGCACCTGCGGCTGAATGTGAATGACCTTTCCCCATCATGTCCTCCGCGATCAGATCGCCGCGTCTCCCGTCTCGCCTGTCTTGATCCGTACCGCGTGCTCCACGGGCAGGACGAAGATCTTTCCGTCACCGCGGTTACCGGTGTGCGTCGTCTGTACGATGGTTTGCACAATCGATTCGACCATCCCGTCATGCGCGACGATCTCGACCCGCACCTTCTTCACGAAATCGACGACGTCTTCGATGCGGGAGTGGGGCTCGCCCAGAGCGTGATGCGTTTTCTCGCGGCCGAAACCCTGCACCTCGATGACGGTCATGCCGGGAAAACCGGCGATCTCCTCCAGCGCCCGTGTGAGCCTGGTGAGCATGAATGGCTGAATCACCGCTGCGATCATTTTCATGACATCTCTCCTCAGTACTCCACGCGGTCGCGCTCGAACCACCCGTACAGCGTCGGCAGGACGAGCAGAGTGAGCAGCGTCGACGTGATCAGACCGCCAATGACGACGGTCGCCAGCGGCCGCTGCACCTCCGCGCCGGCAGACGTCGCCAGAGCCATGGGGATGAACCCCAGACTGGCCACGAGCGCAGTCATGAGCACGGGACGGAGTCGGATCTCCGCTCCTTCCACGACTGCCTCGCTGACCGTTCTCCCCTGTTCGCGCAGGTGATTGATGTAGCTGACCATCACCACCCCGTTGAGCACAGCGACGCCGAATAAGGCGATGAAGCCCACTCCGGCGGAGATCGAGAACGGCATACCGCGCAACGCCAGAAAGAGCACACCGCCGACGATCGCGAACGGAATTCCGGTATAGATCAGCGCCGCCTGCTTGATGGAATTGAACGTCGTGAAGAGGAGGACGAAGATCAGGAAGAGCGCGATCGGAACGACGATCAGCAGACGCGCCGACGCGCGCTGCAGGTTCTCGAACTGGCCGCCCCAGGTCGTGAAGTAGCCGGGAGGCAGCTTCACCTGCGCGTCGATCGCTTTCTGCGCGTCGGCCACGAAGCTGCCGATATCCCGGCCGCGGACGTTCGCTTCGACCGCAATGCGGCGGCGCGTGTCTTCGCGGGAAATCTGCGCCGGTCCCTCCACGAGGTTGATGCTGGCCACCGATGAGAGCGGGACAACGGCGCCATTCGGCGCGGGGACACGCAGATTGCGGATGGTGTCGATGTCCCGGCTCGACGGATCCGCGAGACGCACGACCATGTTGAAACGCTGTTCACCTTCGTAGACGATTCCAGCGGCCTTGCCCGCGATGAGCGCCTCGATCAGATCGTTGACGTCTTCCACGTTGATTCCGTAGCGGGCGATGGCGGCCCGGTCGGCTTTGATCTGCAGCTGCGGGAGGCCGGACGTGGCCTCCACCTTGACGTCCTCCGCACCCTCGATCTTGCCGAGGACCACGCCAATCTGATCGGCGGTCTTCTTCAGGACATCGAGGTCATCGCCGAACAGCTTGACCGCAACATCCGAACGAACACCGGCGATCAGCTCCGCCACCCGCAGCTCGATCGGTTGCGAGAAACTGATCGACGCCTGCGGGACCTGCTTCTCGAGTGCCTCCGACATCTTCTCCACGAGCGCTTCGCGAGTGTGAGCAGTCGTCCACTCGGAAGGCGGCTTCAGGCCGATATAGAGATCGCTGAAGTCGATGCTCATCGGATCGGTCGCCACTTCCGCGCGCCCGGTCTTGGAAACGACTTTGGTCACCTCGGGGAACTGCTTCAGCACGCGTTCCACCGCGGTGGTCGTGCGAACGGATTGCGCGAGCGACACGCTGGGAAGCTGCTGCACCTGGATGGCCAGGGCTCCTTCATCGAGACGAGGGATGAACTCGGTGCCGAGAAACGGGAAGACCGCGCCGCTGACGACCACCAGGACGAGGGCCATGGCCAGCGCCTTCTTCCGGTTGCGCATCGTCCACGCGAGCGCTGGCTTGTACCAGCGTTTCGAGAACCGGATGATCGGGCTCTCCTTCTCCGAGACCTGGCCACGCAGCAGGAACGTCATTGCGGCCGGGACAAACGTGAGCGACAGCAACAGCGAGCCGATCAGCGCGAAGATGACGGTCAGCGCCATCGGCTTGAACATCTTTCCTTCGATGCCGGTCAGGCTGAGGATCGGAAGATAGACGATGGCGATGATGGCCACCGCGAACACGACAGGCCGCCCTACTTCGATGCACGCGTCGAGGATGGTCCGCTCGGCCGGCTCTTTGGATCCGTGATGCTGCGCCTCCGCGCGCCGGCGCACCACGTTCTCGACCATGACCACCGCGCCATCGACGATCAGACCGAAGTCGAGTGCGCCGAGGCTCATCAGATTTCCAGAGACGTTGAAGATCCGCATGAGAATCGCGGCGAAGAGCATCGACAGCGGGATGATGCTGGCCACGAGCATCGCTCCGCGCCAGTTCCCGAGGAGCAGGATCAACACGATGATGACCAGGATGGCGCCTTCAATCAGGTTCTTGGTGACCGTGGAGATGGTCCGGTCCACCAGCTCGGTGCGGTCATAGAACGGAATCAGCTCCACGCCCTTCGGCAGCGTCTTCCGGATCTGTTCGACGCGCTCCTTGACGCGCTCGGCGACCGTGCGCGTGTTCTCCCCTTTGAGCATCATGGCGATTCCAACGACCACCTCGCCCTTGCCGTCGGCGGTCACGGCACCCTGCCGCACGGCGGCCCCGGTCACCACCTCACCGACGTCGCGCACGAAGATCGGAACGCCTTCCGCCGCGGTCTTGATGACGATATTCGAGATGTCTTCCGCCGACTCCACGAGCCCGATGCCTCGCAGCAGGTATTGCTCCGGCCCGCGCTCGATATACGCGCCGCCGACATTGGCGTTATTCGCTCCGATGGCGGCCAGCACGTCGCGCATGGAGAGGTCGTATGCCTGCAGCTTCGCGGGATCGAGCTTCACCTGATACTGCTTGGCGAAGCCGCCGAAACTGTTCACTTCGGCGAGGCCGGGTGTGCCCATCAGTTGGCGGCGAACGATCCAGTCCTGCACGGTGCGCAACGCCATGGCGTCGTAGCCGCTGCCCGGCGCACCCGTGAGCTCGTACTGATAGATTTCGCCGAGGCCGGTGGAGATCGGACCCATCTCCGGCGAGCCGATGTTTTCCGGGATCTGCTCGCGCGCGGCGGACAGCCGCTCCAGGATGAGCTGCCGCGCAAAGTAAATGTCGACGCCTTCCTCGAACACCACGGTGACGGCCGACAGACCGAACTTCGAAACGGAGCGGATCTCGTCGATGCGGGGAAGGCCGGACATGGCCACTTCGACGGGGAACGTAATCTGGCGCTCCACTTCCAGCGGGGCCAGCGAAGGAGCGGCGGTGAGGACTTGCACCTGCACGTTCGTGACGTCGGGAACGGCATCGATGGGCAGAGTGCGCAAGCTGTAAAGGCCGGCGGCGATCATCATCGCCACCATGAGCATCACCAGTAGACGCTGCGAGACAGAGAAACGAATGAGGGCGTTGATCATCAGTGACCGTGCTCCCCCATCGCACCCTTCAGCATCTGCGTCTTGAGCACGAAGCTCCCCTTGGTGACCACCCGCTCGCCCGCCGTCAGGCCGGCGATGACTTTGCGTAGCCCGCCGGCCTGCCCTCCCACCTGAATCTCCCGCGGCTCGAAGTGCGCGGGCTTGGCGGCAGGGACGAAGACGATGGTCTTGTTCTCGACGGTCTGCACGGCTTCGTCCGGCACGACCAATTCGGTTGCGGCCTCCGCCTGCGACGCGCCGCTCTCGAAGTGGACCTCCACGAACGTGCCGATCCGGAGTTGCTCTTTCGGATTGGACACGTCCAGGCGCACGCGACCCGTGCGCGTCTGCTCGTTCAGGACCGGATCGATGTAGGTGACGCGGCCCTGCGCAATGGACTGACCCAGCGCCGGCGAGCGCACTTCCGCTGGTGTGCCGATGCGCATCGTGTTGATCTGCGACTCCGGGACGTTCGCGATGACCCAGACCGTCGACAGATCGGCGATCGAGAAAATCGAGGCGCCTGCCTGCACGCCGGCGCCGGCATTGAGGTGCCGCGCCGTGATCGTCCCGGAGATCGGTGCGCGGAGAGCAACGCTCGAAATGCTGTGGCCCCTCGTACGCTCATCTGAGCCGAGCGCACGAAGACTGGCGCGAATGTGACCGACTTCTGCCTGGGCGGTCGTGATCTCCGCCTCCGCCGCGGCGAGATCTTTTCCGGCCGCCGCACCCAGCTCGCTCAGCCTGCGCAGACGGCGAAGGGTGGATTGCGCGAGACTGACCCGCGCCTGTGCTTCGATCTCCTTGCCGTGCAGTTCCGCGATCTCCGGGCTGGAGATGACCGCCAGCACCGAGCCGGCGCTGACTCGATCACCGGCGACGGCGGTGACGCGTTCCACGCGGCCGCTGACGAGAGGCGTCACTTCCTGCATGCGCTGGGCGTTGGCTTCGATGGTTCCGGTGGCCTTGAGCGGCGTGACGGCCACGCGTTGCATGACCTGAACGGACTGGATGCCGGCGGCGGTCATCGCCTCGGGGGTCAGCTCGACAAGGCCTTCCTCTTCCGCTTCCTCGGCCTCATGGGTCTCACCGTCTTTCGCAGCGGCTTCGGATTTCCCTTCGGCCTTCCTGCCACCGCAGCTTCCCGCGGTCATGGAGAACATCGCCAGCAGGACGACGGCCGCGAACCAGGTTCGCTTCCCGTCCACGTACGTGCGCGTTGCTTCTGTGTTGATCGGTTTCATGACTTCGGCTCCTCATTGCTGGCGACCGGTTCGGCGATCGCGGCCTGCAGGTCGATGAGCGCCACGGCTCGCTCGGTGAGCGCTTCGGTGAGCTCGCGCTGCGCATCCACGAGACGGCGGCGCTCGGCGAGGAACTCGCTGATCGTGAATGCGCCTGCCTCATATGCAGCGCGCATCGTGCGAACGTTCTGCGCCGAGCGTTCGAGGACGCCCTGGCGGAAGACGGCGATGGCCGCTTCGGCCGCGCTGTACCGCGCAGCGGCACTTTCCACTTCCGCGCGCACTTGCAGCTCCGTAAACTCGCGAAGGCGTTGGGCCTGTTCGATCGCCGCTCCCGCTTCGGCCTTCGCTCCCTGGTTGCGGTTGAAGACCGGCAGCGTGATTCCGACGCCTGCGTTGAAGAGTTGATCCTCATCGACGAGAGGGCCCACCGGCGTGTCGTCGAATCCACTTCTGCCCCGGCTGTAACCGCCGAAGACATTGATCTCGGGCAAGGCCTGCGCGTTGGCCAGCCGTAGTCCCGCTTCCGCAGTAGCGATGTTCAGGTCCGCCGCGCGAAGATCGGGACGACGCTGCAACGCCAGCCGCACCGCGTCTTCCGTCGTGGGCACGACTGCTCCCTCGCCGTACGATTCCCCCAGCGCGATCGTCTCGCTTGCAGGTAGCCCCACGACGGTCGCCAGTTGCAGCTCTGCGGCGCGTTGCCGTCCTGCGAGCAGGGCCCGGCGGGAGCGCAGCCGATCGCTCTCGACACGGAGCACACTGGCTTCCAGCGGCGGCGCGTCGCCTTCACGAACGCGGATGTCGAGGATCCGACCGATCTCCGTGTCGATCTGCGTCAGCTCGTTCGTGTACGAGAGCTCGCGCGAGGCGGCGATCGCCTCGACATACAGCCGCCGGACCTCGGCGGCCAGCGTGCGCTCCCGGTCCGAGACAAATGCCTCAATGGCGCTGAGCTCAGCTTCCGCCATGTCGATGCGCCGGCCGCGCTTGCCGCCGTACTCGATCGGCACGGAGATCTCGGCCCGACGCTCCACCTCACCTTTGGAAATGCCGAGCGCGCCTCCCGTCTGCTCGACCTCGAGCACCGGATTGGGAAGCAGCGAGGTCTGACGGAGCCGGGCTCGGGCTCGGGTGACATCGAGACGCGCGGCGGCAAGCTCCCGATTGAATGCGAACGCCCGGCGAACGAGAGCATCCCCAGTGTGGTCGGCCGCCCGTGGCGGCGGATTCGGTGGGGAAGTCTGAGAAGGAGAACTCTGGCCTGCCGCACCGAACGCGGCGGCGTGCATCGCGAGGCCGAGCAGAAGCGCTCGCGCCACAGAACGTTGAACAATCATCATTTCCTCGAGTGGTCGAGGCGCACGATCAGCGGTGCCGATCGAACGCGCGGCGGACTGCGGCCGGGACGACTAGGCGAGACGCGGAGGGTGGAAGAGGATGCGGGCGGGAGTCGGCGGAACGCCAGAGGAGCCGGTGGGATCGCAGCCGCTCACCAGCGCGAGAGCCTCGAGCGGCGATCCCGTTCCGGTCGAAATGACATGCGAACAGCAGCAGAAGCAGTCCTCAGTCTGAGGTGCATGCGGCTGCGGCTCGCCAGTGGCGTCGGCGTGAGCAAAGCTCGCTGTCGCCGCGGCCTGCGACGGAAACAACGCCTCGTTGTCCTCGGCGCAAAACTGAGGAAAGGCCAGATCGGCGCAGGCCAGCAGTAGAAACAGAATCGCCAGAACGCGAACCGTTTCGCGCCAGTGGGTTCTCTCTCTCTGCGTTTTCGTCGACATGTGCAAGCGCCGCAGAGTCTGCCCCGCGGCTGAAACGGGTAAGGTAGACCGCTGCCGCACCTATTCCCCCAGTTGGATCTCGACGAGCTTGATCGCCGTCCTCAGGCTCCGACCTCTGCGGGAAGAATTCGCTCCCGCGTGATCTCCGCGGCAACGCCAGGGCCGCGTGAATGTCACGCTGGTCGAGCTGGACATCCCCGAACCGAGATGCTCGAGGACCAGAGCCACCCCGATCCTCATTCCACGGACGCAGGCCTTGCCGAAGCAGACGTTTGGTCGATGGAGATCCTTTGCAACAGCTCCTCGCGTGTCATGACTGCTCCTTCCCACAAGGCAGTGACATTCTAACGAGGCTTCGCCTCAGACGGACAAGATGGGCCATTCCTAACAAAGTCGGCGGGTCTCGCGACACACTCCCCCATCGAAGCCCTTCTCCCCCGTGCGCGGGGGAGAAGGATCTCGATGGGATGGGTCTCGTCGAATTGAGTGAGGGCTGGAGTTGCTCGTTTGCGACTCGAAGCTCCTGAAGAAAACTTGACTCATCTGCGATGAGTTCGCTCTCAAACCCTCGGCACTTACTTCCGGGCGCGAACAAATCCGCTCATGAACGCTCCATCGATCTCCGGGGGAAGCGAGTCGATCGCGATTCCCGCTTCGCCGAGGAATGCGCGCGCGTCTTCGAGGCGATAGATGCGCGTTGGCTCGATGCTGATCTCGGTGAACCCCGCCTCGGCGAGGAGACGTTTGTACTCGTTCTCCTCCAGGGCTCCGGCAACGCAGCCAATCCATAGCTCGAGGTCCCGTGCGATCGCCTCGGGGAACGTGTGGCCGCGCCGGATCACATCGGATACGGCGAAGCGGCCACCTGGCCTCAGCACGCGGAATGCTTCCGACAACACGCGGCCCTTGTCGGCGGAGAGGTTGATCACACAGTTCGAGATGACGACGTCGACGGAATTGTCCGGGAGCGGGATGTTCTCGATCTCCCCCTTCAGAAACTCGACGTTCTCCGCTCCTGCCTTGGTCTTGTTCTCGTTTGCCAGCGCGAGCATTTCGTCCGTCATGTCGAGGCCGTAGACCTTCCCGGCCGAGCCGACACGCTTCGCCGAAAGGAGAACGTCAATGCCGCCTCCGCTGCCCAGATCGAGCACCGTCTCCCCTTCGTTCAGTTGCGCCAGCAGAGTCGGATTGCCGCATCCGAGGGACGCGCGCACGGCCTCTACCGGCAGGCCCGTGATCTGCGCGTCGCCATACAGATTGGAAGTGATGGGATTCCCGCAACTCTCCGCCGGTGAGCAGCACGATGCATTTCCCGTCTTCACCGACCGAGCGGTCTCGGCGTACCTTTCACGAACTGCTTCCTTGATCGATTCCATCGTCACTCCTTCATATGCGTTGACATGAATATGGATCCCTCAATCATATTTGTCAATCAGCATATGACTTCAGCGTGCCTGGCCCCGTCAAACGATGGGCAACGATCGATGCTCGTGCAGGTCGTCGCGGCCCGGCCGATCCG
>JANMSA010000476.1:0-2582 GCA_031388865.1 Acidobacteriota bacterium
GTCGGATTTCCGACCACCCGCACACCCGTTGCTCATTCAGCCCGCGCTGAACAGGCCACCACCTCACTCCAATCAACCTGTGCTGCAGGCCGCCCGCCGCCGGTGGCGGGCCGTTGAGGGCCGCTACGCATGAGCACCTGAACCAGTAGCGGGTGTGCGGGCGGGAGGAAAACCGACAACCGACAACGCTTACGAGCCAGAAAGCGAACCCAATCCGCGCAGCGCCTGAAAACAGACCGGCAACCGCCCCCGAAACACGCGCTCAGTAGATGACCTTGCGCACGAAGTACTCCTGCTGCGAGATGCTCTTCTTGTCGAGTGCATCGGCGTCCGCGCGGTTCATCTGAAAGCGTCCCGCCGAGCCGCCTACGGTGGTTTTCATGAACAGTTCGACCATGTCGATCCGTACGCCGCTCACGCCTGCGTTGCGCGTGATCAGAAGGGAGGTGGCGGAGATGGCGTTGAACACCCGGTCTTCGGTGTCGAGCGTGATCTCGGCGCGGAGGCTGTTGGCGCCGGTCGAGGTGATCTTGTTCTCGTAGATGCCCAGGTTCTCGAATGCCCGCTCGAACTTGTCCAGTACCTGAGCGGACATCTCTCCGCCGGCGATCGGCTTCGGCACGACCGTCGTCGCCGGGGCGGGCTGCTGCGGCACGTTCCGGCGCAGGCGGATCTGGTCGCCGAGGGTTGGCTGTTGTTTCGTCGGGGATTGCGTGGGCGCGGCGTTCGTGTTGAGGTCGAGGATGTTGGCATTGGCGCCCGCGCCGAGCTTCGTCATCTGCTCCGAGCGCGGCCCGTCGATGAGAGCCGCGTCCAGCTGCAACGCCTGTCCATTCTCGAGGAGAACCAGCGCCTTGCCGTTGGCGATGGTCCACTTCGCTTTCGCTGCGTAGCGTGTGCCGTCTTTGAGGACGACGATGTACGTGGCAAACGCCGGAACAGCCATCACTACGGCAAGCGCAAACAGCGTCAGTGCTTTCTTCATCACGGTTTCTCCGGAATCTCGGCCAGGGGCGGTCGATTATACTGACGAAGCCTTGTAAGGCTCGCTCAAGGGAGAACATTTCAAATGCTGGTCGTCATGGAGGCCGCAGCGCGGCCGGAGCAGATCGAAGCCGTCGTTCGCCACATCGAGCGGATGGGCTTCCGGGCGCATGCCATTCCTGGCTCCTCCCGCACCGCCATCGGGATCACCGGCCACGGCGGCAAAGCGGATCCGCAGGTGCTGGAGAACTTCCCCGGCGTCAAGGAGGTCATCCCCGTTTCGCACGCATACAAGCTGGTCAGTCGCGAGGCGCGGCCGGATGACTCGGTGATCAACGTGAGCGGTGTGGAGGTGGGCGGGAAAGGCGTGATCGTCATTGGAGGGCCGTGCGCGGTCGAGTCACTGGACCAGACACGCACCATCGCCGAGGCTGTCAAGCGCGCAGGCGCGCAACTCTTCCGTGGAGGCGCGTACAAGCCGCGCACCTCGCCCTACTCGTTCCAGGGATTGGGAGAGGAAGCGCTCGAGATCCTGGCGCGCGTGCGCGAAGAGTTCGACATTCCGATCATCACGGAGGCTGTGGACCACGAGTCGCTGAAGCTGGTCGAACAGTACGCGGACTGCATTCAGATTGGCGCCCGCAACATGCAGAACTTCTCTCTGCTGAAGGAAGCCGGCCGCGCGCGCAAGCCTGTCCTCCTGAAGCGGGGCATGGCCGCCACGCTCGAAGAGCTTCTGCTGTCAGCCGAGTATCTGATGTCCGAGGGAAACTACAACGTGATGTTGTGCGAGCGGGGCGTGCGGACGTTCGCGGATCACACCCGGAACACGCTCGACCTCTCCGTCATCCCGGCAATCAAGCGCATCAGTCATCTGCCGATCCTCGTGGACCCAAGTCACGGCACCGGCAAACGCAACAAAGTGCTCCCGATGTCCCGCGCCGCAATTGCCGCCGGAGCTGACGGCGTGATCATCGAGGTGCACCACAAGCCCGAAGAAGCGCTCTCGGATGGCCCCCAGGCGCTGCTGCCCGCCGAGTTCGAGCGCGTCGTACGTGAAGTCGACGCCATCGCCCAGGTCCTCGGCCGCTCGGTGCAGCCGACCGTCGCCGTCTAGCGGTCCGCCAGGAGAACCGCCGGGGGCCTCCGGCGCGCCCCCTGGCAGAAGCGCTAGAGGACCGACGTCATCGCCAGCAGGGGGGCGGCCAGAGTGGCGTCGCCTTCGATCACTGCCTGGGGATCGATCTTCTGTCGGGTGAACAGGCGCCAGGCGCGATCGCCGCGCAAGGTCACACGGGTGGTCGGGCTCTCCGCTTCCCCTTCGAAGAACTTTCCTCCGGCCAGTGACCAGCTGTCGTCGTCGATACGAATCACGACTGTGGGTTCCCCGGTGATGTTTCTGTAGGTGTGAGGGAACGCGCGCATGAACGTGGCGATGACGGGAGCGAGATAGCCGTGGTGGAGCGGCGGACGGCCGGTGGCGTCGCGGATCTGTTGCTGATGGTGCCAGCGCTCCGTGAGCTCGCGGGCTACGTCGAACCAGTTTGCCGACTGCTCTTCGCCGGCCCAGCTCACGCCCCACTTTGCGGGCGCGAACG
>JANMSA010000480.1:0-4534 GCA_031388865.1 Acidobacteriota bacterium
CGAAGTGGCGATGGCCGCGCACTTCTACGAACGCGCCGGCGACGTCGTAGGGGCGGCGAACGCGCGAATGAACCTCGGGGTCATTCGCTACAGTCAAGGCCATTGGGTAGAGGCGGTGGCAGCGTTCGAGGAGGCAGAGTCGAAATTCCTCGACGCCGCGTGGACCCCGGGTCGCGCGGCGAACCTGCTCAACCTGGGGATTGTTCTGATGTCCACCGGCGACCATGACGGCGCACAACAGGCGCTCGATGAAAGCCTCGCCGTCAGCTCCGAGTCCGCGCAAACGTACGATGAACGACGCGCGCTGATTGCGTTGGCTCAGTTGGCGATCGCGACAGGCGGTGTAGACACCGCTTGCGCATATCTCGACAGAGTCCTCGCGCATGGCAACACGCTGCCGGACGATGATTTCGTGCAGGCCTCCTGGCTGCAGGCGCTCGTGGAGTGCACGCGCGGTGGCGCCGAACGCGGCTTCGACATCGCGTCCGCGGCGCGGCAGCGTGCACAGAAGGCGCAGATCGCCGAGTCGGAGGCGGATTGCTGTCGCGCCATGGGCGTTGCAGCGCGGCAGTGCGGCCGACCGGGCGAGGCGCGCGAGTTTCTGGAGCAATCGATCGCGCTGTCCGACAGGATCGCCGACCCCTATCGCCGCGCGCTCGCGCAGTTCGAGCTGGCGCTTGTGTACGAGCAGGCGTGCGGGAGAGGTGACGCGCCGATTGCCGAAGCACCGCTCCGCGCCCGTCAGGCTGTCGATGAAGCGCACGGTAGCTTCCAGCGCCTCGGCGCGCGCTACGACGCTGCGCGCGCGGAGGCCGCGCGCTCGCGAATCGCGCAACTCAGCAACTGAGTCATTCGGCGATCGCCCCTGCGTCGGCGAGCTGCGCGGCAGCCATGGCGCGCTTCAAGTCGTGTGTAGCACCGAGCTGACGGAACGTTGCAATCGCTTCCTGCAGCGGCGCCGAGAATTCGTGCGCTGACGCCCCACGACGATGTGAGAGCGTCGCGATTTCCAGGAGCGCTTGCGCACGACGGTAGGGGTCGCCGATTTTTACGGCGATTTCGTAGGACCGCTCCAAAGATGCTTGCGCACCATCGTAGTCGCCACGATCCGTGAGAAGCACGCCCAACGTACGCGTGCAATCCGCTTCGGTCTCGGGAACTCCACATTCCTGCGCGAGCTGCACGGCCTGTTCTGCGGACCGCACGCCTTCATCGATCGATTCGTTCGCGCGTGTGACGGCGGACATCCACTCGATCTGCGCCAGATCGTCGGTGCTGAGTCTCGAGGCATACGTCGTCCGGAGATCCGCCAGCGTCTCAGCGGCTTCCGAGAATCGCCTCTCGATGATGGCCAGATGCGCGAGCCCGAGCAGCGCGTGGATCGAATCGAAATGCTCGCCGAGTTGGCGGCTGATGCGGAGACTCGTTTCGAGGTCGTGCCGCGCCGCCTCATGCTGGCCAGCGGCCATACGCAGAAGGGCGAGATTCTGCAGATTCGCTGCTCGGCCAACCATGTAGCCGATCTGCTGCCGGATCGCGTCCGATTGTTCGAACGACTGCACGGCTGACTTCCATTGGCCACGAGCGTAGTCGAGCACGCCGAGATTCCCGTAGGCGATGGCGGTGCCGAAGAGGTAGCCGAGGCGCTGGTGCAGCAGCACGCTTTCGCGGACTTGCGCAGCCGCCGCATCGAGATCTCCCTGCTGCCAGGCGATTCCGCCAAGCGTGTTGTGAAGGCTCGCCATCGTCGCGACATCGGCAGTCGCATCATTCTTCATGTCGAGGAGGGTCGGTTCGGCGATGGCCAGGGCCTCGTCGAGCCGACCCTGGCGGAAGCGCACCCATGCCATCCGATCTGCGACCGCTCGCCGCATCCACGACGAGGGCGGCTCGTTCCAGACCGCCAGAGCCGCCCACGCCTCTTCGAGGCGTACGTAAGCCTCGTCGAGCGCTCCCGCACGATTGTGTACATCGGCGAACTCGCGCAGCATCTCGACGTACAGCGGCAACACCGCCAGTCCGGTGGCACTCTGCTCACGGAGCTGTGCAGCAGCGTCGCGAAGGATCGTCTCCGCCTCGGTCAGCCGGCCGAGGAATTTGAGGGCGCGCCCGAGAACGACCTGGACGCGGAAGTAGTCATCGGCCCGCGCGCTCTCCGACGCCATGATCCCTTGCGCGCGGCGGCACAACTCGACGGTCAGATCGCTCGCGTATCTTCGCGACGCGAACTCCGCGGTGGAGATCAGGTGAGGAATCGCCAGCCGCGGGTTCGTGCTTTCGGCGTAGTGATAGGCGAGAAGCTCGTCGCGCTCCGCCGCTGTCCACAACGCGGCGCGCTCGACCACCGCAGCCGCTTGCGAGTGCAGCTCCTGACGCTCGCGCTTGAGTAGCGTCGCGTGAACGGCGTCCTGCAGGAGCGCATGGCGGAACTTGTACCGGCGATCGAGACCGGCCGGCTCTTCTACCAGGAAGCCACGTTCGACCAACTCCGTCAGCGACTGGGCAAGTTCGCCGACGTCTCCCTGCACGAGTTGCTGGAGCAATTCAACGTGAAACGAGCGGCCAAGCACCGCGGCGTGCTGGAGCAGTCTGCGAAGATCGCGCGGTAGCGCGTCGAATCGCGCGAGAACGAGGCCGCGGAGAGTGGCGGGAACGCTATTCAAGAGCTGCGCGGCCTGCGGTGTAACCGTCCACTCTTCGCCGACCTGCTGCACACCTGCTCCGTCGATGAGCGTGCGCGTGAGCTCTTCCGCGGCGAACGGATTCCCTTCCGCCCGCGTGACCAGTCGCCGCCGCAGAAGCTCGATCCCCGCCGAGTCGCCCGGAAGCAGGTTCCGCACGAGTTGCGTGGCGTCGCTGTCAGCCAACGGTCCAAGATCCACGCGCCGAAAACTGAGCGCCGCGACGGCGGCTACGTCGAGCAGCGGCCGTATGGCCGTCTCGGCGTCCCCCGCACGACAAACGAGCACGACGAGAAAAGGCTCTTCGGATGTGGTTTGAATGAACTGGTGGAGAAAATCGCGCGATGCAGAATCGATCCACTGAAGATCGTCGAGGATGATGACCAGTGGAGTGGTCCGAGCAGCACCGACGAGCAGCGTGCGCAGCGCCGCGTGCGTCTGCTGTCGCAGCATTGTTTCGTCGAGCGCGTTGAGCTGGCGTTCGATCGTATGGATGTTTGGAACCTCGAGCGCGGTGACGAGGTACGGCACGAGATCGGGTGCGTTCTCACCGATGCGCCGCATGGCGTTGCGTGCGGATTCGACTTGAGCTTGAGAAGGATCGGTCGGGTCGATGCCGAGCACCGCTCGTGCGAGCGACACCACGAGCGCCAGAGGCCGCTCGCGACCAAACGAGAGGCAATGCGCCTCGTACACGCTCGTGTCGATCGAGCGAGCGAACTCCGAGACGAAACGAGTCTTTCCCACACCCGCATCACCGGTGACGACGGACACCGCCAGTCGCCGATGCTCCACCAGACCTCGGTAGGCGGCATGCAGCTCGCCGAGTGCATCGTCGCGGCCCACCAGTGCCGCATCCTGAAGAGAAGGTCGTGCGCGCGACGGGCTTCCCAGTCCGGCGACGCAATACGCCTGCACGGTGCCCGGAATGCCTTTCAGGGACAGAGGCGGGATCGCTTCGTATCGGAAATTCCAGAACGTCCGCTGATACGTTGTAGAGCTCACCAGGACGGAATCGACTTCGGCGGCCGCCTGCAATCGCGCAGCGATGTTCACCGTGTCGCCAATCACCGTATATTCAGTGTGCAGGTTACTGCCGATGCGCCCGGCCACGACTTCGCCGCTGTTCACGCCGATGCGAATCCGAAAATCGAACCCGTGCTGTGCGCGCAGGCGGTCGCGAAACGGGCCGATCACCCGCTGCATCTCCCACGCGGCGCGCACAGCGCGTTCGGCATCGTTCTCGTGCGCAACGGGTGCACCGAACACAGCCATCAACCCGTCGCCGGTGAACTTGTCGATCGTCCCGTCGTACTCGGCGACGACCTCGACCAGCAGGCGCATCGCCTCGTCGACGAACCGGTACACGTCCTCGCTGTCCAGGCGGTTTGATGCGGCGGTGAAGTTCGACGCATCGACGAAAACGACGGTCACTTCGCGTCGCTCGCTGGCGGCATCGTCCGGCGCGCCGGCGGCGTCGACCGATCGCGCGCGGAGAAGTAGGCGCACATTGCGGTCGTCACCGCGGCGCGACTGCAGCGCTCCGCACTCGCCGCAGAAGCGGCTGTTCGGTCGATTGACTGCGCCGCAGGTGACGCACAACCGGTGCAGCTCGACGCCGCAGTGCGTGCAATGGGTCAGCTCGGCTGTGACCGAGCGCCCGCAACTCGTGCAGAACTTACCGTTCACCCTGACATGGCTCCGTCGAAACGCTCTCTCCGGACGCAGGATCCGATGCCCGGGTCGCGTGCCGTTTTCGCACCGTTTTCATTGTCGCACCGTGTAGGGGAAACCGCACGTTGTGCAACCGTAAACACTTACGACCTGGCGATAGCGTCTGGGCGTCGAAGTGC